>JAUHWK010000093.1 GCA_030424555.1 bacterium
CTCGCCCCCTTGGCCTGGTGGCTTGCCGCGACCCTCAGCGATCGGCCGGCCCTCCCCCACCTGGCGGCCGGCATCGCCACCGCGGGGAGCGTGTGGGTCCGCCTGTGGGTCGTGCCCGACACCTACACACTGTATGCCCTGCTCGGTGCGATCGGGTGGATGGCCGCCCAGCGGCAGCGCGTGCTGAGCGCCTGTGCGGTGGGTGCAGCCGCCGCCCTCACCCGCAACGACGGCCTGCTGCTCTCGCTGTGCCTCGCGGTGGCGTTCCCATGGCGGGCCGCGATCGCCGTCGCCTTGTCGGGACCCGCCGCGGGCGCCGCATGGATGGCGCGAAACACGCTGGTTGTGGGAGACGCCTACTGGGAGGCGCGGCGCATCCTGTCGGGCTCGGCGGAGTACTTGTCCCTGTACGACGGCATCGCCCACGACCCCCTCACGCTCACCACCCGCCTGGCGGCCGCGTGGGACGCGCTGCCCAAGGTGTTCGAGTACTGGGTCTCCCCCGGGCTCGTGCTGCTCACCGTGCCGACCGTGATCGGGGCGTGGGCCCACCGGGATCGGGGGTGGGTGCGGGCCGCAGCCGCGTACTGGATCGTCCCGCCGCTGATCGGCATCGTGGTGTCGCCTGCAATCGTCGCCCACGGCACGCTGTACCGATCCGGCACCGCCCTGTGGATCGCCCACGCCGCCCTCGCCGCGTCCGGGTTGCTCGCGCTCGGCGACTGGGGGCACCGGGTGCGGGGCTACCCTCGGGTGTTCCTTCCCGCGGTCCTCACCGGCGCCTACGCGCTCGTGGTGCTGTCCCTCGGGTCTCAGCGTGCAGCGGATCCTGGCAAGCCGTCCGAGTGCGCGCGGGTCGACCCCCTCCCACCCGGGCCGGTGTTCACCAGCCAGCCGCTCGCGATGGCCCTGTCGTGTGGTCGACCGGGCGTGATGATGTCGCGCCGAACCCCCCCGGAGACGCTCGACCACGTCGCGGCCGCGTACGGGGTGCGCTTTGCCGTCACCTGGCCCGGGGACCAGGCCGACGAGGCCACCCTGCCCACCGAGGACGTCCCCGCGCGGATGCCCACCTGGCGCCCGATCGGCGACGGGCTGTGGGCTGTGCCAGAGGGCGACGCGTTCTGATCTCGGGCCAGGCGGTCACCCCTTGGGCGTGCCCACAAGGTAGGTCGCGAAGATCGGCGCCCCAGGTAGCGGGATGCGGCCGATGTCCCAGTCGAACCCATCCAGCCCCACGACCAGCGAGCGCAGCTCGTCGGGCTGGTAGATGCGCAGGGCGGACACGAACCCGTCCCACAAGCCCGCCAGCGGGATGGTGGGCAGCAGGTAGGTAAACGGCACCCACCCCCATCGGAACGGCCGAAGGAACGGCAGCATCAGCGCGACCGCCAGGGGCACGAACGGCAGGCCCAGCAGGTTGGCCGGACGCCGATCCACCACCTCGAACACCGCGATCGGCTGGCCCGCGTCGTGGGCGTCGGCCAGCACCCGGCGGGCCACGTCCGGGGGGAAGTGGTGGAACGCGTTGAACAGCGTGCGCAGCCCCTCCTGCTCGGCGGGCACGGCCGTGGCGTCCACCGGCGCATCGACCACCGCCAGACGCCCCCCGGAGGTTGCGACCGCCTCGGCGAGCGCAGGCCCATTTGGGTACAGGTCCGACGCGACGACCGGCACGTCGTGGCCTGCATCCGCCAGCCGCGTCGCGAGGTAGGCCGAGGGGTACCCCCCGCCGCTGCACAGGTCGATCACGCGCGTGGCACCCGACCGCGCCAGCGCCTCGCCCACCTTGGGGACGATGGGCGCGAGCATGTCCGTGGCCTCCATCACCCGAGAGATGTACGCGGTCATCGCATCGCGCCACAGCGCCGGGAACCAGGACTGGTCCTCCAGCTCAAACCACTGAACGCGCCGCACCGCACACCTCCGGGGCCACGACCCGGCCATACCCCACCCTCCATCTGCGGTGGATCGGCATGCAACGCGCGGTGTCATGGGTGTACCATGGCCTCGCCTCCCGGAGACGCCATGACCCGTCCAACCCGACCCGCAGGGTGGCTCGCAGCCCTCCTCCTCGGCGCGTGCGATCCCGACGTGAAGATCACCGGGCTCGGCACCACCCCACCCGATGAGCTCGGCGACGACACGGCCGCCCAGGGGCCCGACATCGAGGTCACGCCGTCGCTGCTCGACTTTGGCGCGTGGAAGCCGTCCTGCACCTCCGACCCCCAGACCGTGCAGATCACCAACGTGGGCGTGTCCGATCTCACGCTCACCGGCCTCGAGGTGAAGGGCGGCGGCAAGCTGTCCTTCGAGCTGCTCGACCAGCCCACCACCGTGCTCGCCGGCGCGTCGGTCGAGGTCCCCGTGGTGTTCTCGCCCAAGGGCGAGGCCGTGTACGACGCAGCACGCCTCGAGATCGCCAGCGACGACCCCGACGAGCCGATCGTGGACGTGGACCTGCTCGGCGAGGGCGGCCACATCACGACCGTGCGCGACGAGTTCCTCCAGCAGGCGGCCGACGAGGTCGATGTGCTGTTCAGCATCGACTACTCGGGCTCGATGTCCGACGACATCCGGGCCTTGGGCAACGCGTTCGACACGTTCATCACGGCGTTCGTGCAGCTCGGGCTGGACTACCACATCGCCGTGATCACCGCGGACCCCGACTGCCCGGAGTTCCAGGGGCCGGTGATCACCCCCGCCACCGCAGACGCCAAGGCCGAGTTCATCGCCCAGACCTCCAAGGGCGGGTGCTTCGCCGAGGCCGGGTTCGGGGCGACGATGAATGCGCTGCAGCCGGCCATGCTCGCGGGCACCAACCAGGACTTCCTCCGCGACAGCGCCAACCTCGCGGTCGTCGTGATCTCCGACGAGCCAGAGCAGACCGAGGCGCCCAACGCCATTCTCCCCTGCGAGCCCCCGATCTCCGCGGCGGGCTGCCTGGGGGTCCAGACCTACGTCAACTTCCTCGTCGGGCTCAAGCAGAACAACCCGGGCAAGGTCACGTTCTCAGGCGTGGTCGGACCCAACCGCAACAGCTTCGGGCTCGGCCAGTGCGACATCAACTTCGCCGCCCGGCGCTACCACAACGCGATCAGCCAGACGAACGGGGTCTGGGGCAACCTGTGCCAGCTGGACCTGCAGACCTTCCTGACCCACCTCGCGAGCGCCGCAGGGGGCGTGTCGTCCACCTTTGGGCTGTCCGCGACGCCCGAGGCCAACGACTTCGAGGTCCTGGTGGACGGTCAGCCCGTCCCCAACAGCCCCACCAACGGCTGGACCTACGACCAGGCCAGCAACACGATCACGCTGAACGGGAGCGCCTCGCCGGGGCCCGGTCAGGTGGTGTCGGTGGCGTACCCCGCACAGGCCGCGTGCGACCTGTGAGCGCACGCCACGCCGGGCGCTCCTACCAGGGCAGGCCACCCGGGTAGTAGCGGCCCCGCTGCACGCTCACCCCGTCCACGCCCGCGAGTGCCTTGGTGAACACCTCGAGGTCGGATCCCGCGTAGTGGTACGGCACCGCGATGGCGGGCTTGAACGCCGCCACGCACGCGGCCGCCTCCTCGGGCGGCATGGTGTACGGCAGGTTCATCGGGATGAACGCAGCGTCAATGTCGGTGAGCGCCTTCATCTCGTCGGTGCACGCCGTGTCGCCCGCGAAGTAGATGCGCGTCTCGCCAGACTGGAGGATGTAGCCGTTTCCACGGCCCGGATCGTGAAACAGCGTGCCGGGCTCCGGCCCGCGGGTGTGGTTGTACATCGGCACCGCGGTGATCGTGATCCCCGCGACCTCCACCGAGGCGCCGTTGGCGAGTACGTGCTGCACCGCCTGGCCCGCCTCGGCGCGCTTGTCGGCCACCGACTGCGGCGCGATGAACACGGTGGCGTCGGTCGCCACCTTCGCGATGGCCTCTTCGTCGAGGTGATCGAAGTGGACGTCCGTGATCAGCACGACGTCGGCCTTGGGCGCGTCCTCCCACGGCGCCTTGCTCCACGGATCCAGCCAGATCGTCGTGTCGCCGTGCTCGATGCGGGTGGTGGCGTGAAACCCCGGGTAGACCGTGAACGGACCGAACGGGAGCGCGGCGACCTGGGTCGCGGGATCGTCGCCCGTGGGCGTGGGCTCGGCGTCTGCCGAGGGCGCAGCGGCGGCTTCCGCCTCGTTGTCGACGGCCTCCGAGGGCGCGTCCTCCGACCCCGCGGCATCGGTGGGGGCGGCGGACTTGGCACAGCCCGCGAGGAGCAGGGCCAAGGACAGCAGGGTGGGCAGGGTGTGGGACACGGCGACCTCCGGTGCGCAGGGGCCTACCGCGCCCACCCCTCCCCGTCTGGTCAGAAGTCGACGCGGGCTGTCGCGCGCACGAGGGCGAGCCGGCCACCCCCCAGATCGTCGGACGGGAAGGCCAAGCCGCCCTCCACCATCAAGGAGGGCCGGGCCCGCCAGCTCTGGGTCCTGGGGCCGACGCCCAGGTCGACGCCCCACTGCAGCTCATGCCCCATGAACCGTCCCGCCGTCGGGCGATCGAGGTGGTTGGTGGGCACCCCACCAGCGCGTGCGGTGTAGAACGGCTGCGCGATCGGCCCGGTGGACCAGGCCGCCAGGTAACCGCCACGAACCCGCAGCCAGTCCAGCGGCTGGCCCTCGAGGATGGGCCACACCCACGCGGCACGACGGACCGATCCTTCGGTCACCAGCGCCTCCGCGCCCTGCGGAGGCCCCCCGGTGAGCGTCTCGTCGTTCAGCAGCGCCCAGGTTCCTGCTTCGATTCCCCCCATCAGCTCGTCGAACAGCACCAGCCCGACGTTGTGGTTGGCATCCAGGGTGAAGTCGTGGACGGACCCTTGGTCGGGGTCCCCGGTGGCGGACGTCCACCCGCCGCGGACGTGCGCCCGGAACACGCCCCCGGGTGCGTCGACGTGAGCATGGGCCACCAGCGCCCCGCTGAGCAAGCGCGACCCCTCCGGGAACGCGTAGCCCAGCGATCGCTCGGTCCGGCCCGCGATGAGCGCGTCCTCCGTGGCCAGGTGCAGCGCCCAGCCGCCCGCCCCGAGCGGCACCACGCCGGCGGCGTACACGTCCACGACCGAGGCCACGGTGGGTCGGGGTGCGTCGCCCGCCTCGCGCTGGACACGCTGGGTGAAGAACACGCCCGCCTCGGTGGCGTCCGGTCCCCGCCACAGCACGGACGCGATCACATGGTACGCGCGCTGCCCGGAGGCCCACTGCGCGGTGTCGTCCTCGATCACGAGGTCGCCGCCCACCGTGAAGTACAGCGGGAGCCGATCCTGTCCGCGGACGATGGGCGCCACGCTCACGCGCGCCCGGAGCATCCGGTCGCCGCGATCGACGCGTCCGAACAGGGCGTCCCGATCGCCGCCATTGGCCAGGATCCCGAGCCCCCACCAGGTCGCGGGCATCAAGCCGCCCTGCGCGATCAACCACGGGACCGGCCTCCCCTGCTTGTCGCGCAGGACCAGGTCGAACGCAGCCCGCCGCGGCACGAAGGAATCCCGGTGCAACACCCCCATCCGATCCCGGCGCCGCGCGTCCTCCTGGCCCTCGATGTCCCAGGGGTCGCCCGCCACCTGACCGGTGAACAGGTCCCACTCGGTCGACACGGTCATCGCGTGCCACCCGACCCCGGCCGACAGCCGGAGCCGCTGGTCGAGCGTGGGCCCCTGCCCGACCTCGGTGCCCTCGTCGTCCACCGGGAAGTCCGGGTAGACCGTCCCGATCGCGCGCGCCTGCCCCGACACCATGAAGGTGGTGCCCGAGCGTGGCACGTCCCAGCAGGTCCGGGGTCCTCCGTCGGAGGCTGCGGGCCACGCAGCGCACGGCTCGGGCAACCACGCGCCATGCGGATGGGACGCCACCGTGTCTTCCGGCACCGGCTCGACCTCCGGGGCCACAGGCGGCACGGGGACCTCGGGGATGGTCGTCGGCTCTGAGACGACGGGCGCGCTCGCCACCTCGGGCTCGTCCGACGCCCCGTCCTCGGTCGCGACCGCTGCGTCGGTGTCCACCACCGGCGCTTCCGGCTCGACAGGCTGCTGCGGGGCGGACCCGTCCTGCGCCCACGCCACCTGGGCGACGCCCACGCCCAGCATCCACGGTCCGATGCGCATCCACGTCATGGCGCACCTCCCACGACCTGGGGAATGTCGGGACACGACCCGTCCTCGTAGCAGGGCTTGTCTTCCAGCACGCTGCCCCGCTTGCGCAGGTAGTCGGAGATCATCATGATCGAGTAGGTGTTGATGTCGAACGCCAGCCCAGGATCCGGCTCTCGAAAGCCGTGGATCCCGGTGGGCGACACGTAGGGCAGCCGCAGCCCGCTCGCGCCCGACTCCGTGAGGACGGTCGCACGCAGGGGGGCATCCGACGGCGCCTGGTGGTCGTCGGTGCCATCGTCGAGATCGTCGGCGTCGAACAACAGCGGATCCCCTCCCGGGCCTCGCCACGGTCCGCGTTCCTCGACCCCCCGGATGACCTGGCGGTCGATCAAGAAGCGATCCTGGGTGACGCCGTAGCGGGGATCGACGTGCTTCCAGTCGACGAATCCTGCCGCGCGCGCCATCGCGATCCCGGCGTTGATCGGGACCTGATCGTCGCCGGGCGTCGGCACGATCAGGACGTTCTGCGGCACGGCCCCCACATCCTGGAACGGGTCCAGCACGTAGTGGGGCGCGTACGCGATGGGATCGCCGGGCTCCAGGATCAACGCCGAGATGTACGCGAGGCGACGGGCCTCGGACGACCCGCGGATCTTCCCGTTCCCCTCGTTGCCTGCCACCAGCGGGCTGCCGGCCGGCATCGTGACCCCTTCGTGGACCACGTCCGCCTGCCAGGTGTCGATCGCCGCGACCCGCACCCCTTGTGCGTCGTACACCTCCACCATCAGCGCATCGCCCAGGCCCTCGTTGTAGGGCACCTCGTAGACGACGCCTTCCTCCGGCCCCTCCCGGGGGATCCCCGCTGCCAGCGCCTTGTCGTACACGCTCATCGCATCCGCAGCGATGGCCACCCGGAAGCGGCCGTCCGCAGGAATCATCCCGGTGCGCACCATGCCGTTGGTCAGGTTGGAGATGACGACCTCGCCACCGGCGGGGATCTCCGGCAGGCACGCGACCGGCAGCTGGGCCATGTCCGTCACCGAGTTCACCAGCTGACGAATCTGGATGCCGGCACAGGACGCATCGGGCACCCCGACGAACAGCGGGCTGATCAGGCGGCCCACGAACGCCTCGACGGCCCCGCCGATCTGCGTCCGAATGCCCACGTCCACGATCCCCCCGGCGGGCACGACCGGCGACCAGGCAACCACGTCAGGCACGACCGCCGCCGCGACCCCGCTGTTGATCCCGCCCAGCGACCCCCCGAACAGGCTGATGTCCGCGTCGGGTCCGCCCAGATCGGGCACCCCATCGTCGTCCCAGTCACAGGAGACCCGCTCGCCGTCGACCCCGACCGGCTGGCCGTCCTCGCCGTAGACCTCCAAGCCCATCGTGCCCTCGCCACACGCATGCAGCGCGCGGGTGAACGCCATCCAGTCCACCGCGGGCTGGCGCACCATGTCGCGGGTGTGGAACGGATCGGCCGTCCATTGATCGCCGCCGCTGTCCGGGCGTCCGTCGTTGTTCAGGTCGCGGGCGCGGCTGTCGGAGAAGTGATCGAGCACGCCGAGCAGCCCACCCGCCTCGAGCAGCTGCCGCGCGAGCTCCGCGTCGTCCCCGCCGATGTCGAGCCCGTGCCCCGGGAAGTCGAAGCTGCACGCGGCGTGTCCCATCCGGTTGACGGCGGCCGCGAACAGCATGAACTCGATCCGGCTGCTGCCGTAGCCGTGGCCGTACACCATCACCGGGAACGGCGCCTGGTGCGCCTCGCTGGCGAGCGGCAGCACACAGGTGAACACGACCCGCTGGGGCTCCCGGGCCATTGCGCCGGTGTACGGATCGAGGACCCAGTACTCGTCGGCATCCCAGCCGGCGCCTTCGTCCTTGTCGACCAACAGGTAGGGCGTGGTGAACGTGCCCCCCACGATGCGGTCGCCGAACGACTCGAACCATGACTGGAGCACCGCGGTGCCCTCCCCCGAGCCGAGCGCGTCCAGGTTGGCGAGGATCGGAAGGATCCGAGACAGCGGGAGGCTGTAGGGATCGACCCCGTCGAGGGTGTGGAGCCCGAGCGCCGTCGACACCCCTGCTGGGTACTCCTCCGCGAGGAAGGGGTACGGACCCTCCCCGTCGTACAGGCCCCGACGGATGTCGCGCAGGTCGCCGGTCGGACGTCCCGTGGTGAACGTCCACGCAAACGCGATGTCGTTGCGTTCGACCCCCACGCCCGCGTCGTCGAGGGCGTCGAGCACGGGGGCGAGCGCGGTGCCCTGCCGGGTGTGGTGGACCCACGCCCAAGGGGATCGCACGGGCTGGCCATCCTCGCCGACGAGCCGCTCGGTCAGCACGACCGCGTACGTCGTCTCTTCCCGCAGCGGCACCACCGGACGCACGATCAGGGTGTCGGACTCCATGTCGTAGAAGGTGAGCAGGTTCTCGAAGGGCTCCGCGCCCGGCGGCCACACGTTGGGGACGTCGAGCACGCCGTCGTTGTCCAGATCCTCGCCCGGGTCCATGCGCCCGTTGGCGTTCACGTCCTCGTCGACGGTGTCGAAGATGATCGAGGGCTGATCGGCCCGGGTGTCGTTGGCGAAGTAGCGATCGGGACGGAAGACGTCGGCAGGGTAGCGCCCGTGTCCGACGTCGAGGTGGACCAGCTCCCCGAACCCTGGCGAGTCGGGATCGACGTTCACCACGAAGAAGGCGTCGTCGTCGAACGTGTCCTCCTCGTGCAGGTCGTCCGGATGGCGGTCGAGGATGTTCTGGATGTCGAGCCGGTGGTCGAACGATGCCGTGATCGGCGCGTAGATCCCGAACCCGGTCAGCTCGTTGATCTTGTGGCGGGCCTCGGTCTCGAACAGGGTGTGGGTCTCGGTGGGGATGTTGAGGCGCAACCCCGTGGGAGACGTGGCGTCGGTGACCGCGACGAGGTCGTTCGGGAACGGCAGCTCGGCGAGCGGCTCGGCATCCCAGTCCACGACCACCACGGGCCCGTCGCCCGAGGGCGTCGCCCGCAGACCCTCCGGAGGGGCTGCGCACCCCACCGCCAAAAGGCCCATCGCCGGCCCGATCAGCAGCCCACGGACACCGTGCCGTCGATCCATCGTTTCATCCCCGTTGCGCGGGACTGGTGTACCACCGTCGGCCGCCGCGCTGGGTCCTGTCGGACGCACCTCCCACAAAGTTCTGTTTGGCCCGTTCGCCTCCCGTGTGTGCACCGCGCTACGCACAGGACCGGATCGCGCCGCTGGCGAGCAGGATGCGTTCCCGACTGCGGGTTCCCCGCCTTCAACCCACGCTGGCCGCGACACTTCGCCGGCCAACGGTCTGGCCTCCTGGTCCCCCGGGACCTCGACACATTCCCTCGACGCGTCCGCTCCCCGCATCCACCCCGGATGGGGCTACGCTGAAGGCCTGCTTGGAGCCCCCATGCGCGCCCTGCTTCCCCTGCTGATCGCCCTCGGCGCCTGTGCGCCCGCCGCCGACGACGACCGGGTGGGGCCCACGGACGGCGCCGACACCTCGCCCCCCGGCACGTTCACGGTGGCCATCATTCCGGACACCCAGGTGTACGCCGAGAAGCACCCGGAAGTGTTCGACCGGCACATGCAGTGGGTGGCCGAGCACGCGGAGGAGTGGAACATCGTGTTCGTCAGCCACGTGGGCGACATCGTCGACAACGGCGATCGCGGCGGGGAGTGGGACGTGGCGGACGAGGCGTACGCATGGGTGCGCGACGCCGACATCCCGCACGGCCTCGCGGTCGGCAACCACGACTGGGACCGCGACTGCCCCCTCGACGACGTCGACTGCCAGCTCGGGCCGTTCCTCGAGCACTTCGGGCCGTCGCTGTACGCCGACCGGCCGTGGTTTCGCGGGTCGTCCCCGTCGGGAGGCAGCAGCTACCAGATCGTCGAGGCCGAGGGACTGGAGCTGTTGTTCCTGCACCTTCCCCACGACGTGCCGCAGGCCGAGGCCGACTGGGCCAACACCGTGCTCGACCAGCACCCCACGGCCCTCGCCCACGTCTCCACCCACCGGTACCTGTACGACTACCGCCTGACCGAGACCCTCCCCTCGCCCCTCGACACCCTCCCCGGCGGGCGCTTCAACGCCTTTTTCTACACGGTGTTGGGACAGGGCCTGCGCTTCGAAGACTCGTTGTCCTCCGACGAGCTGTTCGAGCAGGTGATCGCCCCGCACCCGAACGTGTGGACGGTCCACTGCGGCCACGTGGACGCGGAGTTCAAGCAGCTGGGCGTCAACGACAAGGGCCTGCCGGTCCACGAGGTGCTCGTCGACTTCCAGAGCCGGGACGACGGCGGCAACGGCTTGCTCCGCCTGATGCGGTACACGCCCGAAGAGAACCTCGTCGAGGCGTTCACCGTCTCCACCGAGACCGGTGCGTTCCGTGAGAACGGCGAGGGGTTCGAGCACAGCATCGACCTGCTCGAGCGGTTTGCCGATCGGGGGCTTGCCGAGCTGGAGGACCTGGGGTTCGACACGACCGAGCTGTGGGAAGAGCTCGCGGCGATCAAGGTCCCCGGCGAGAAGCGGGAGGCGTACCGGACCTCGCTGTACGAGTCCGGTCACCGGGACAGCACGTTCACGCTCGAGGTCGACTTCGCGGCGTACACCACGCCCTGACGTCAGCCTCTGCCCGGCGCGTCCTGGGCCTCTGCCGCGAACACCGGGACATCGTCCCCCACCGCCACCCAGACCGCCTTGGGGACGACCGACCATGTGGCCGGGGAGCCGTCGAGCACGTCCCCGTCGAGGTTGACCGGAAAGGGCGCGCCGCCTTCGATCGCCACCGAGCGCACGACGTGGCGCTCGATCAGCGGGTGTCGGTCGGCCTCCCCCGCGAGCACCGACGCCATCG
>JAUHWK010000620.1 GCA_030424555.1 bacterium
GGGCCTCTCTGGGGCCCTAGTGGTGCCTGATGGCGAAGAGCGTCGCACCCTTCAACACGAACGTGTCGGTGTGGGGGGACATCGACAGACGGTACAGCATCCGCTCGATCGCGAACCGGACCAGGATCCGCTGGAAGTCCTCTCTGTCGCGACGCGCACGCGCACGCGCACGCAGCGGGTTCCGAATCGCTTGTGCCACGTCGCGGCTCACGACAGCGCCTCCAGGTAGGGCCGCATGACGGTTTGTACGCGGCAGACACCCGCCATCTCCCACAGGATGTCGCGACCGCTCCGATGGACGCGGAGGTAGTCCCGCAGTGCTGCCGTCGCGGTGTCGACGCCCACCCGTGACCGGTGCTTGAAGCAGTCGGCGACCGTTCGCGCGGGCGTGGTCACCGGGACGGATGTGCCCTCGACCTCATGCCGATCGACCCCGACATCGAGCAGCCGAGGCATGGACCAGGTGATCTCAAGGGTGACCGTCTCCATTCGCGGGGCCTGTCGGTCGTTTCGGATGGCGATCCACACGGCGTGGGGCAGCTCGTCGGTGAGTCCGTGGAACGCGAGCGCTGAGAGCAGGTTGACCACGGCCCCGGGGACCTTCGTCGCCACCTCCACCAGTGTGTGGTGCTCCGTGATTGGATGGTCCGGTAGCGTGTAGAGCCCGCGCTCCCCTCGAACCAGCTCACCTGCATCGAGGAGACGCGAGAGAACCGCCCGCGGGATGCCGAGGGCCTCCAGGTCGCGTGACCGGATCACGCCCCTCTCCCGGGCGAGGGCCAGGACCAGTTCTGGTTGGGACGGCTGCACGTTTCGTTTCCTCGGATCTTGGACCCAATCACCGTGATTTCGTATCACCGCGGCGTGCTCGCGTCGCGGTGCGATCAAGGCATCGGCTCCCAAGGAAGCTCTACGCGGACGCGGTGGATGCCCCCAGCCTGTGGGAGGACACCGCGGGCGCCCTGGAGGAGATCGGCGAGCTGCTGACGTCGTGGTGACGGGGTCAGCGCTGCCCTACCGATCCGTCAAGCACCCCTCGGAGGCGTTCGAGACCAGCCGAACGTACTTGCCAAGCGTGCCCTTGGTGGCTGCGGGGGGAGGCCGCTTCCATGCCCTTCGGCGGGCGCCGAACTGGGCCTCGTCGACGTCGACCTGGACCGTGTGGGCCTCGGCGTCGATCGTGATCACGTCGCCGTCCTCGATCAGGGCGATCGGCCCGCCCTCCTGGGCCTCGGGGGTGACGTGGCCGATGATGAAGCCGTGGCTGCCCCCGCTGAACCGGCCGTCGGTGATCAGCGCGACGTCCTTGCCGAGGCCGGCCCCCATCACCGCACTGGTGGGGGTGAGCATCTCGGGCATGCCCGGTCCGCCCTTGGGGCCCTCGTAGCGGATGACGATCACGTCGCCCTTGGCGATCCGGCCTTCTTCCAGGGCGGTGAGCATCGCCTCCTCGCGGTCGAACACCTTGGCGGGACCCGAGAAGCGCGTGCCCTCCTTGCCCGTGATCTTCCCCACACAGCCCTCGGGCGCGAGGTTGCCCCGGAGGATGCGCAGGTGACCGCGGGCCTGCAAGGGCTCGGACAGGGGGCGGATCACGTCCTGACCCTCCGCGAGTGCTGGAAGGAACCGGAGGTTGTCCGCGATCGACTGCCCGGTCACCGTCAGGCAGTCCCCGTGCAGCAAGCCCGCGTCGAGCAAGCGCTTCATCACGGCCGGGGTGCCGCCGACCCGATGCAGGTCGGTCATCACGTACTTACCGGACGGCTTGAGGTCCGCGAGCAGCGGGGTCTTCTCGCTGAGGTGGTGGATGTCGTCGATCCCGAAGTGGACCCCTGCCGTGCGGGCCATTGCGACCAGGTGCAGCACGGCGTTGGTGGAGCCGCCCAGGGCCGTGATCACCACGGTGGCGTTCTCGAAGGCCTTGCGGGTGAGGATCTTGGAGGGACGCAGATCGTCGGCGAGCAGCCGCGCCATCGCGCGACCGGCCTCGGCGCACTCCTCGGCCTTGCGTGGATCTTCGGCTGGCGTCGACGAGGAGTACGGAAGCGACAGCCCCAACGCCTCGATCGCCGCCGCCATCGTGTTGGCCGTGTACATGCCGCCACACGCCCCCGGACCCGGGCACGCCTTGGCGACGATCTCGGCCCGGGCGGCGTCGTCGATCCGTCCGGC
>JAUHWK010000621.1 GCA_030424555.1 bacterium
CGTCGACGGCGCTGAGCTCGCGCGCGCCGACCAAGTTCTCCACGTCGCGCACGAACAGCTGCCGGACGCCGCCGAGCGCCGACACGTCGTTGGCGCCGCCGCCGCTCACCTCGAGCGAGCGCACCGAGCTCAGCGCGCCGAACGAGGCCACGCCGCGCAGGTAATCGACGGCGAGGTCGTCCACGGCTTCGACGTCACCCTGCCCGACGCCCTGCACCCCGGTCGGCACCCGATCGCCGCCGACGTCTCCTGGCTGGTCTGCAAGGAGGCGTGCATCCCCGGCGAGTCCCGGGTCGAGGGCACCCTGCTCGTCGCGGCGGAGTCCGGTCCCGGCCCCCACGCCGCCGTCCTCGACCACTGGCGCACCCGGTGGCCCATCGACGACCCCGCCCTCGACGTCCGCGCGGAGGCCTGCTCGGTCCAGGGCGACCAGTTCGCCCTCGCGTTTGCCCTGCACGCGGCCGGCGGCGTCACCCGACAGGGCGTCGATCCGTTTCCCGCGTTCCTCCCGATCGCCGGTCACCCCGACCGGATGATCGACGAGGTGGTGGTCAAGGACGACGGGGACGGCCTGCTGGTCGGCCTGCGCGGCACGGCGTTCGGCGACATCCCCACCGCCGACGACCCCGGCGTAGGCGGCCTCGTCCAGGTGCAGCTCGGCCAGGACGACGTCCGGTCGGAGATCCTCGCCCCCATGCCCCGCGGCACCGCGTCCCCCACCGCCGACGGCCCATGCCGCGTGTTCGGGGACGACCCGGTGGCGGCCGCCGATCCCCACGCCGTCCCCACCCCACCCGATCCCGGGCACCCCGCACCGTCCGGCCACACCCTGCCCGCCACGACCGCATCGACCGCCGCTGCGAGCGCCGCGAGCACAGCACCCCTGGTCGTGCTCGGCAACCTGCTGTTCGCCTTCGTGGGCGGCCTGCTGCTGAACATCATGCCCTGCGTGCTGCCCGTGCTCGCCCTCAAGCTGTACGGGTTGGTGGAGCAGGGCGGCATCTCCGACGCCGACAAGCGCCAGGCCGGGCTGCTGTACACCGCGGGCATCCTGGTGAGCTTCTGGGTGCTCGCCGCCGGGGTCGCTGGGGCGCGCATCGCGCTGGGCGGCGGGGTCGGGTGGGGCTTTCAGTTCCAGGAGCCCACCTACGTCGCCTTCCTCGCCGCCGTGGTGTTCCTGTTCGCGCTCAACCTGTTCGGCGTGTTCGAGGTGCCCGCGCTGGGCGGCTCCACCGCCCACGAGCTCCAAGGCAAGGACGGGGCCGCCGGGTACTTCTTCACCGGCGTGTTCGCGACCCTGGTCGCCACCCCGTGCTCCGCGCCGTTCCTGGGCACCGCGATCGCGTTCGCGTTCCAGGCCAGCCTGCCCATGCTCGTCGCGGTGTTCAGCCTGATCGGGCTCGGGCTCGCGTCCCCGTTCCTCGTGGTGGCCTTCGTGCCGGCCGCCTACCGCCTGCTGCCCACGCCCGGTCCCTGGATGGAGGCGTTCAAGCAGCTGATGGGCTTCACCCTCATCGCCACGGCCGTGTGGCTCACGGGCGTCCTGGGCGCGTTGATCGGGCTCGACCAGCTGACCGGCTTCCTCGGCTTCCTCACCGTCGTCGCCCTCGGCGCGTGGGTCCTGGGCCGCTACGCCGACGTCGGGGCGTCCACCCCCGCCAAGCTGCGCGCCCTGCTCGGCGCCACCTTGCTCGTGACCTTGGGGGGCTCCACCCTGCTCGACCTCCGGGTGCTCCCGCCAGAGGACTGCGGTCCGGCCGGCGACATCCCCGAGTCCCTGGCGTTCGACGAGGCAATCCCGTGGCAGGCGTTCAGCGAGGAGCGCGTCGCCGACCTCGCGGGACGCACCCTGTTCCTCGACTTCACCGCCGACTGGTGCCTGACCTGCAAGGCCAACGAAGCCACGGTGCTCGCCTCCGCCTCGGTGCGGGAGGCGATGGCCCGCCACCACGTCGTCCCCCTCCAGGGAGACTGGACGCGTCGCGACCCCCGCATCACCGACTGGCTCGCGCGCTTCGGACGCGCGGGCGTGCCGATGTACGTCGTCATCCCGCCCTCGGGGCTCGACGACGCGATCCTCCTGCCCGAGGTGATCACCCCCGGCATGGTCACCCAGGCGCTCGACGACGCTGCCGCGCGCGCCCGATGAGCCCCCGGCCGTGATCACGCGC
>JAUHWK010000622.1 GCA_030424555.1 bacterium
CTAGTCTGCCACCACCCAAAGAATCGCGGCCCCCGCCTCCACACTGCTTCCATCCTCGACATCCACCCGCACCACCGTGCCCGCCACCGGGGCCCTCGCGGGCGTGAACGTCTTCATCACCTCCACCAACGCCACGGTCGCCTGGGCACCGACCGCGTCTCCCTCGGGCGCGAACAGCGGCGAGCCCGGATCGGGACGCAGGTACACGGTGCCGTCTGTCTCGGCCCGCACCGCCAGGGCTCCCGGGGGCGCATCCGCAGAGACCGTCTCCTCGGGCTCCTCCCCCTCCACGGCGACGCCGTCCCCGAGCGCCACCAGCAGGGTGCCGTGCTCCACCGCCGCACCGGGCGCTGCGAGCCGGGTACACGCGCCCAGCGACCCCTTGGGCGCCACCACGTCGAGCGGCCGCCCCACGCGGACGATGCGGCCGATGACGACGCCCTCCCGCACGGGGGCCCCGATCCCGACCACAGGCCACCAGGTGCCCACCGTGGGGGCCGCCAGGCCCGCCTCCACACTCACCGCCGGTCGGGTGTCCCGCACAGGACCTCCAGATCGTGCATGCCCCAGATGCGGGGGTTCTTGGTGCGACGAATGCCCGGGGTCTGCCAGGCGCACTCGACCAGGCACTCCAGCCACCCCCGCAGCGAGGCCAGCGGCACCACCTCGTCCGTGTCCATCCGACTCGCCGCCGCGACGGGATCCATGTCGCCCTCGATGCGGGACGCGACCTCGGCCATGCCCGCCTCGATCGCCGCCTTCTCCTCGGGGTCGTCCGAGGCGATCTCGAAGTCGTCGTCGAGCTTGGAGTTGTAAGTGGCGATGGCGAGGGTACGCCCCTCCATCACCGCGAGCCGAGAGATCGGCGTGGAGAGCTGGACGATCGGGTCGTAGGGCATGCCGGCCATCGCGTAGAACCCCGCACCGCTCGCCTTGCGCAGCAGCACCGTGAACATCGGGACCGTGTGGGTCGCATTGCCGTAGATGAGGTTGGAGCCGTACCCGAGCAGGCCGAGCCGCTCCGCTTCCTCGCCGATGTCGAACCCCGAGATGTCCTGAAGCCACA
Organism: bacterium; assembly: GCA_030424555.1. Lineage (GTDB taxonomy): Bacteria > Myxococcota_A > UBA796 > UBA796 > JAUHWK01. The sequence goes on from JAUHWK010000622.1 coordinate 1,067, forward strand.
GGATCGGGATGCCGTCGGCGTTGCAGGTCCGGGTGAACGTGGTCATCTTCGCGATGCCCTCGCGGTACAGCGCGCCCCCGGGCCGCTTGCCCACACCCGGCTCGTCCAGCAGGCCCTGACGGTTGGCCACGAGGCCGACCCACAGCCCGGAGATGCGCGCCAGGCCACAGACCATCTCGCGGCCGACCTCGGGCATCACCTCGTGAAACAGGCTGCGGTCGACCAGGCGCGCGATCACCTCGTCGATGTCGTAGGCCTGTCGGTGGTCCTTGGGGAACAACGCCGACAGCTCGGACGGGTCGAACCGCGGGGGGCTCGGCTCCACCCCGTGTCGGTAGAAGTCGATCGCCGTGCCTGGGAGACGGGCGACCTCGGCGCGGATCCACCGAATCGCGGTGTCGTCATCCGGGACGCGGGCGTCCGCACAGCCCGACCGCGCCACGTGGACCTCCGGCCCGCCGATGTCGAGGCTGGTGAGCTTGCGGGACTTGGCGCCGCGCACGAGGGCGGCCCCCGCGATCACCATGTAGGCGCGCTCGGTCATCACGACGCGATCGCTGATGATCGGCATGTACCCGCCGCCCGCGATGCAGTCGCCGAACACGCCCGCGATCTGGGGCACCCCGGCGTCCGCCAGTGCGGCGTTCTTCTGGAAGATGTGACCGGCCCCGCGCGGCCCGGCGAACGAGCGCGACTGCTCGGGAAGGAACAGCCCGGAGCAGTCCACCAGGTACACGAGGGGCAGGCCCATGCGGCGACCGACATCCTGCGCCCGCTGGATCTTCTCGGGGGTGCGAGGCCACCACGCACCGCTCGCGACGGTGTTGTCGTTGGCGATCACCACGCACCACCGGCCCTCGACGCGGGCCAGGGCGGTGACGACGCCCGCCCCAGGGGCGGCCCGCTTGCTGCCCTTGAAGGCCACGCCTTCGTTGACCAGGGTGCCGATCTCGTGGACCGGCGAGCCCGGGTCGATCAGGGCCTCAACCCGCTCCCAGGTGGTGCGCTTGCCCTTGGCATGGACCCGCTCGACCGCCCGCTCCCCCCAGCCCGCGTGCACCGCGTCGAGCTTGGCCTCGAGGGCGGCGTCGAGCCCGGCGATGTG
>JAUHWK010000094.1 GCA_030424555.1 bacterium
CGTGGTCCGCGGCGCAATCGGCACCTCCGTGGACGTCCAGCGCATGGCCCTGCAGCGCGTCCTGCCCCACCACCCGGCCGCCGTGCTCTGGTACGTGTTTCCGTTCAACGACGCGCACGAGCTGGGACGTCCCTGGCCGTGCTGTCCCGACGGCCCCTTGCTCGATCCCGCCACCCACGCGCCCCGCTGTCCGGTGCCCACGTCGCCCGACCCCGACCGCTGGACCCGACTCGTCCGCACCGCCGCCGCGCCCTGGGCCGTGCGACGCGGCGCCGAGATCAGCGAGGTGGCGGCGTGGGTCCTTCGGGGATGGGCGACGACCGTCCACGGCGAGCTGTTCCGTCCGCCCCAGGACTGGTCCGCCGTCGCGGCCGTGGTCGCCGACGGGGTCTCGGCCGCCGCCGCAGAGGGGGTCCCCGTGCGGGTGGTCGTCCTGCCCGACACCGGCAACCGCCTGCTGGAGCCACTCGGGTCCCGGCGTCAGGCCGTGGTGGACGCGCTGCACGCCGCCGGGCTGGCGTCGGCCGTGGTCGTCCCGCCCTTCCCCGACGACGACGACGCCCTGGCCCGCCTGGTGGGCGAGGACCGGGTCCACTTCGACGACGAAGCAGGGTTCCGCGTGCTCGTCGACGGCCTGACCCAGCCCTTCGAGGCGGTCGTGCCACCGCCGGGAGCTGGGGGTGGATGACGCCGCCCTCACCTGGCTGCTCTCGGTGGGGTGGACCGTCCTGATCCCCGTGGGGGTCGGTGTGGGGACCGCTCGCTGGGGCGGCACCCGCACCATGGTGGCCCTCGCCGTGATCGCGGTGGTCAGCAGCCTCACCATCCCTGCGATGCCCCCATGGTCCCAGGTCGTCCCCTCGGTGGGGATCGCCGGGCTGGCCCACGGGCTCGCGATCGTGGAGCCTCCGGTTCGATGGAAGGTGCTCGGCGCGATCGCGCTGTTCCTCGGACTGTCCGAGGCCGGGACGCGCGGGGTCCTTCCCGAGCCCAGCGGCGTGTACCGATCCGGCTACCCACCCTGGGTGTCGGTGCAGGCCCGCCAGGGCGACGCTGGCGACGCCGCGATCCCCCGCGCGGCCTGCGCGCTCGCGTTCGACGATCCCGATCCCCCGACCGGCCCGTGGGTCCTGCACCTCGGCGACAGCATGGTGCGCGGGATCGACCCGCCCGGCGGCCCCGGGGCGCCGTTCCGCGCGGCGTGGCGTGCCCAGCGTCCCGATCGGGCCCACATCACCCGGGCCGCCCTCGGCACGTCTGCGGACGTCCAGCTTCTGGGCTTGCGCAAGGCCCTGCCCCACCGGCCCGACGCGGTGTTCTGGTACGTGTTCGCCGGCAATGACCTCGCGGAGTTCGGCCGGGGCTGGCCGTGCTGCGACGGCGCGTCCCTGCTCGTCGAGGACACCACCACGGCCCGCTGCACCACGCCACGCTGGCGCGCGCCCGGGTGGTGGGCCCGCCAGCGCCAGGTCGCCGACCACCCCTGGCTGTGGGTGCAGGCCGCGCCGGGGAGCCGCCTGGCGCAGTGGGCCATGGCCGCGTGGACCGCCGTGCTCCACCACGACGACCTCCGCGACAACACCCCCCCCGACACGGTCGCACACGCGATCGCCGCCGGGGTGGAGGCCGCCCAGCAGGCCGGGGTGCCGATCCGCGTCGTGTGGATGCCGGACGGCGCACGGCCACCCGTCGACCACCCGCTGCGGAACGCACTCGACCGCGCCGGCCTCGGCGACGTCCTGATCGTGCCGCCCTTCCCGACCGATCCCACCGCCCATGCGGCGCTGCTCACGGGCGACGGGGTCCACTTCAACGCCGACGGGCTCCGCACGCTGGTGGACGGCGTGCGTCCGGCCCTCGACGCGATCGTGCCCGGTCCCTGAGGGGCCGGACGATCAGCCCTCCGCCTCCGCGATGCCCGCGGCGAACGCGACGGTCGGGTGGGCGTCCATCGGGGCGACGATGCGCAGGATCTCGCCAGGAAGCGGCGTGACGTAGGCGCCCGACGGGTCGCGCGGCGGGTACTTCGGAAACACCAGCCAGCCATCGGTCGCGGCATGCAGCGGCGGATGACCGTCCGCGTGCAGCGACTCGCCCGCGGTGACCGGCGTGAAGTTCACGAAGCCCGGCCGCAACGCGAGGTCGGACGACCCGAACGGCTCGCGGTGGACCGTCTCGACAAAGGTGAGGTCTGGGGCCGCCTCCGCCTCCGTCTCCAGGGTGGTCGACCCCGCCGCGATCCGGTCCGACAGGTCCAGCAGCCGTCGGATCGCCGCCTCGGCCACGGCCTCCGCGCCATGCCCGAAGCCCTTCTCACCCAGCTCCAGGGTGAGCCCCGGCCGGCCCTGGGCCCGCACGTACTCGTCCGCGCACATCGTGCCTGTCGAGAAGGCGGTGCCCGGCGAGCGGGTGATCCACATCGACGAGGCCTGGAGCGCCCGAACCCAGTGCCAGCCCACGGTCTGGAAGGGCGCGATCCAGAACCGCTCCCGGCTGGCGAGGATCGTCTGGTGCAGGTCGATGAACACGTCGGCCGCGTCCAGGATCGGCTTGAGCGCCCGCGCCCGCCGCCCCTCGTGGTCGTCGGGCGGCTCGTCGACGAACACCCGGTTGAGGTCGCTCTCCAAGAAGCGACGGTCCTGGAGGCCCGCTTCGGGGTTGCCGACGAAGAAGGTCACCTTGCCGCCGTACGCCAACGCACCCGACGCCAGGGCACGCGCGACCGCGACCACCGCCGGCAGGCTGCCCACCTCGTCGCCGTGGATCATGCTGCCCACGACCACGTGGTGGCTGTGCTGGCCCCCGTCGTGGTGGAACGTGCGCGGGTACGCGAACGGACCGGGGGACGCCAAGGCGTCGAAGGCGGCGAGCGGGGCGTGGAGCGGGTGGGACATCGGGCTCTCCTCGACGCCGCTCCTACCCGATCCTCCGTCCCCGCGGGACGGCTCAGCGCTGGGCTGCAGGATGGCGTGGGCGTCGCCGGGCCGTGCCGTCGTGCCCCCAGCCCGACCCCTGCAGCGCCGCCCGAAGCACCCCCAGGGCGGCCGCACCGTCCTGCGACCCAGGCCCGTCCACGAGGGTCGCCCCGTGGTCCGCCCGGGTGTCGGGCACCACGCGGCCTTCCGCCCGTCGACCGCCCGGCCCTTCCACGACCACGGTGCCGGCACGCACGTCGACCCAGCGCCACCCCGGCGACACCTCGTCCCCCACCGCGTGCGGCGCCAGCCGGGCCGCGATCGCCTCCGCGGACCGGTCGATGCCCCGCCGCTGGGCCAGCGACTCCTCGAGCGTGTCCTCGTCGAACAGCCACAGCAGCCGCCGCAGCCCCTCGTCGCGTGCCCCCAGCGACACCACGATCCCCTCGCGGCCTCGGGTCAGCCACCCTGCGGCCTCCCACCGGGCCAGGGCCTCGCCCGCCATCGAGGCCAGGGGCCGCTCGAACAGGTGCTCGAACGTCTCCGGCGACACAGGCCGGGCGTCCCGCCACATGTGGAGCAGGTAGCTGCGGGCCTCGTCGTCGGGTGTGATCCGGCTGCCGACGTAGTGGGCCGGACCCTCCGCGAGGGGGTCGTCGTCGGGGTCCTCGTAGACGAACCGGGCCGTGCCCGCGATGCGAGAGCGCGCCGAGTAGCCCAGGCCCAACAGGTGCATCGGCGCCTGCTGCTCGCTCACGAGCTGCGTGTACGAGGGCCCACCGTGCGCGCCGACCCGCTCCACCCAGCCCCGCACCCGGCCCGCCACCGCCTGCCCGCCGGGGAGCCGCGACACCACCGGATGCACCGCGGTCGCCACCCGTCCCAGCGCCCGCGCCACCGGCCCCGCCTCGCCGTCGTGCCGACGGAGCGACCAGTGGTGCCCAGGGCTGCCCCCCAGGTGGTACCCCAGCCGGCGGGCGAGCCCGGGAATCGCGGCGTCGACCTCGGCGAGGAACGGCGTCTGCCACGCCCGAAACGCCTCGAAGTCGCCCTCGAAGGACGCCGCCAGGTACCGCTCGGTCGGCGTGAGCGCGTACACGTCCACCCAGGCAGGCTCGAACCGGGCGATCAGCCGCTCCAGGTCCGCCAGCGACCCCTCGGGGGTGGTCCCGGCCATGCCCAGCAAGAGATCGAAGCTCAGCTCGCGAATCCCCGCAGCCCGCAGCTCCGCCACCCGCTTGCCGACCAGATCCTCGTCCTGCCGTCCCCGGTCGTGCGCCGCGATCACCGCCGGATCGAGCGACTGCACCCCCATCGAGACGTGGTGGACCCCGTGGGACGCCAGCACCCGGGCCCGTCCCTCCCCAAGGACCGCCGGATCCGCCTCGATCACGCGCCGCCCCCCCGGGACGAACGGCACATGGGCGTCGAGCAGGTCGAGCAGGCGGCCGAGCTGCTGCGCGGGGAGGACGGTGGGGGTCCCCCCGCCCAGGTACAGCGTGTGGAAGCGGTGCCGGGCCAGCGCGGGTCCCAGCGTGCGCAGCGATCCCTCCAGCCGGTTCAGGTACTGGCGGAGGAGCTCGGGGCTGGACGGCCGCAAGCGCTTGTAGTTGCAGAACGTGCAGATCGACTTGCAGAACGGCACGTGGACGTAGACGTGGTTGACGTGGGCGTCGGACCGGACCGGGGCCTGGGCCCACCACGCCGCCACCTCCGCCTCCGAGAAGGTGCTGCGCTGCTCCACGACGGTGTCGAGGCTGCTCGCGTCTCCCCACCGCGCCGCGCCGAGCAAGGCACGGTGCAGACGGTCGCGGCGGGCGACATCGGTGGGATCGACGGGCATGGGCCTCCGGACCTCGTCCCCGGACACGTCCCAGGTAAACCGGCGGCGGCCCCGGCGTGCAGCCCGAGCAGATCCAGGGGCCTGCGCCCAACCCCCGGGCCTGCCGAGAAGCCCGAGGGGCACAGACGCGGTAGACCGCCGCATGCGTTGGGGCGTGCTTCCGGTGGTGTGGACGTCCGCGTGCGTCCTGAGCTCTCCGCAGTGGCAGGACGCGCGGGATGACGCCGTGTGTCGCGTCACCGTGACGTGCTTCGACTCCCACGCCGACCACGCCACCTGCGTCGAGGCCGCCGCCGAGGGGGAGGAGCCCCCGTGCGTGGCGATCCGGTACGGCGCCTCGTGGCAGTGCCTGCGCGAGCTTCGGGCGCAGGCCAAGACGTGCCCGGACAGCGTCGCCGACTGGCAGGTCCCCACCGTGTGCGCGCTGGTCTGCTACGAGTCCCGAGACGAACGGGCTGGCTTGTGACCCGACGCGAAGGCCTCGCGCTGGCCCTCCAGCTCGGCTTCGCCCTCGCCACCGTCGTCGCCCTGACCTCGACGTGGCCGCCCTTCGTGGACATCCCGCTGCACGCCCACACCCTGGCGATGCTGCGCGATCCGAGCGCCTTCGAGCCCGTGCACGTGGTGCGGGGCACCGCCTTCGACACGAACTCGCTGTGGTTCACGCTCGACCGATGGGTGCTGGCCCCGTTCACCACCCCCAGCACGAGCATTCGGCTGGGCGCGGCATGTGCGGTGATCGGGGTGCCGATCGGCCTCGCCGCCTGGGCCCGCGCCCTCGGCCGGGACCCGGTCGCCGCCAGCCTGTTCGGGTGGTGGATCGCCTGGTCCCGTCCCCTGTATTGGGGCTTCCTGCACTTCTCGATGGCGTGCGGGATGGGGCTGCTCGCGCTCGCGAGCGATGCGGACGCCGCCCGCCGTCCGTCGCCCGGACGCCACGCCCGCACCGCGATCGTGCTGGTCCTCACCTACTTGCTGCACGTGCAGGTGTGGGCGTTCGTGGGGATCCTGCTCGGGGTCCAGCGGCTGGTGGACGGCACCCGGCGGGGACTGGTAAGCCTCGCCGCGTGTGCCCTGCCCTCGATCCTGATGGCGATCCCCTGGGCGATCGACACCTTCGGTCCCCCCGACGACGGGCCGCGCATCGCGTCGGTGACCAGTGGGCTGGGCATGGTGTTCGACCCGCCCCACATCAACGCCCGCTTCCTGGTGATGAACAGCGCCGCGGTCCTCAAGCACACCCTGTCCGACGATCGCCTGATCACCGCGTTGTTGTGGCTGGGGGTCGGCGGGCTGGTGCTGGCGGCCGCCCGCGGGGCGTGGACACGACGCGGCCCAGACCTCGTCCTGCTCGTGTCTGGGGCCCTGGCGGTGGCCGTGTACGTGTGGGGCCCGTCCCACCTCAAGGGCCAGTTCTTCGTGTCGATGCGGATGGCCTGGTGGGTGCTCCCGCCTGCGTGCTTGCTCGCCACCGCCCCGGTCCACAGCACGCCGATCGCCAAGGGCCTCTGCACCGCGCTGGCCACCCTTGGCGCCGTCACCACCCTGTGGCTCCACACCGACGCGATGGCGCGCGCCCGCGACGAGGTCGCCCCTGTGATGGCCCTGATGGATCAGGCCGAGCCCCCGGGCATCATGACGTACTGGGATGACCGCCGGACCAGCCAGGTCGCGTTCGGCATGGTCCACAACCACCTCCCCGGCTGGTACGCCGCCGAGCATGGGGTGGAGCCGCAGTTCTCCTTCGCCTCGATGCGTCCCAACCCCATCGTGTACGCCGATCCCGACGGGATCGACCGCAGCCGCACCAGCGAGGAGAAGCGTCCCTGGTGCAGCGCGATGGCCGGACGGGGCGGCTCGATCGACTGGGTCGTCACCAAGCACCACACCCGCCGCAAGGCGATGTGCGGGGCGGTTGGCCACTACGCCGACCACCTGGAGCAGGTGGCGAAGGAGGGACCTTGGGCGCTGTGGCGGGTCACGTCCCCCCTGCCCAAGGCCCCGCGCACGGTGCGCAAGCGCTGCCGGTGCCGAGGCCGCTGAGCCCCACACCGGCAGCCCACGCGGTCAGGGCGTGAGGTTGGTCCAGGAGAACGACGCGCATCCGCTGGTCGACGGATCGGTGGTGTCGGCCGCCTCGGTCGTGCGCGCCCCCAGCCAGGAGTCCGCCCCGTAGGCCGTCTGGCAGTACCAGACGTCGGTGCCGTCGTCGTACACGTCGAACCGGGACCACTGGCCCGGGTTGTACAGGTTGCCCGAGTCGTTCTGGGCGATGACCCACTCCCCGTCCGGGTCGAACGTCACGATGTGGTAGGTCGAGGTCCCGATCGTCCAGGTGCTGGCACCGATCACGTGGCTCGAACCCCACTGGTCCGTGTACGAGCCCTCGAACGGGTTGTCGGTGGGCATCAGCTGGCTCCACGGGAAGATCCCGCAGCCATCCAGCGACGGCGTGCTCCCATCGGCCGCCGGGGTGGCGAGCGCGTCCGCGAACGTGGCCGCGTCGTAGGCGGTCTGGCAGTACCAGTCGTTGCCGTCGGTGTCGGTGGCGAAGTCGAACCGGGACCACTCGTCGGGGTTGAACGCGTCGTCTGCGCTGTTGCGCGCGATCACGAAGTCCTCGTTCCAGTCGTACACGTGGTTCGTGCCGAAGCCCGACCAGGACCAGCCGTCCAGCACCTCGCCGACGTACGTGCCGATCCACGGGTACTCGCTCTCCTGGCGGACCTCGGTGGACTCGGCCCCGGAGCGAGCCGACCCGTCCAGCGCGACCGCCTCGATCGCGTGGAAGGTCTCAAAGGTGCTGTCCGGCACGGCGACGAACGCCTGCCACTCGCCGTCCGTGTCGGCCTCGCCGTGGGCGATCAGGGACGCGTTCGTGCTGTTCGCGCACGGGGCGGCACACGCCGACAGGTCGACCCGATCCACCCGGTACAGGCCCAGCTCGGTGCCGACGGCGGCCCCGGAGACCAGCACGTTCATCGCACGGTTCTCCAGCGGATCCCCCACGAGCAGGGAGAGGGTGGCGGCCGACGCGCCATCCAGGGCGGTGGCGAGGGCGGCGGGCACAGCCTCATCCCAACCCGGCGTCAGGACGAGCGGCACGTCGGTCTCATCCGTCTCGTCGGTCTCCGCCGTGTCCGTCTCGTCGGTCTCGGCCGTGTCCGTCTCATCGGTCTCGGCCGTGTCGCCGGAGTCCGACGTGTCACCGGTGTCCGACGTGTCGCTGGTGTCCGACGTGTCGCTGGTGTCCGACGTGTCGCCGGTGTCCGACGTGTCGGTGATGTCGGTCTCGTCGGTGTCCCCGTCCTTGTCACCGCTGGTGCAGGCGGACAAGGCGAGAGCAAGGGGAAGCAGGGCGCGCGCGGGCAAGCCGGGCGTCGCGGTGCGAAGGAAGCGGGCGGATGACGTCGTGGTGGTCATGTGGGACCTCCGTGAGGAAGTCCCCGGATCGCTGGGGACGACCGACGCAGGTCGCCGGCCTCCCATCCCTGAGCCGGGGATGTGCTGAAGGCGACGTCGCGTCCGGTCTCCCGTCTGACGGCCGTCGTCCCCATCGCCTTCCCGGGACGGGCGAACCCGGATCCCAGTGGCTTCCTGACGGGGCATGACCGAACACGGTGGCGGCACCGAGCCGGAATCGCACCGGCTTCCCGCGAGGCCCCGCCACAGCGGGACAACGAGACATCGTGAACCAGGTTGGTCGCTCCCGAAACCACCGGAAGCCGGCGCACCCTACTGGGCGCCCGGCTGCACAGCAAGCGCGATCGGACCGGGCCGGCTACGGCAGCGCGCTGCCCCGGGAACGCCATGAACCAGTCCACCGACCTGCCCGACCTCCGCCACGACTGGACGGCCGACGAGATCGAGGCCCTGCTCACCATGCCGTTGCTGCCGCTCGTCGACCGCGCGCGCGACGTGCATCGGATCCACCACGATCCCACCCGCGTGCAGCTCGCCACCCTCGCCAACATCAAGCGCGGTGGCTGCCCCGAGGACTGCGGGTACTGTCCCCAGGCCGCGCGCTACGCCACCGGCGTCAAGGGCGAGCCGCTCGCGCCGGTCGACGAAGTGGTCGAGGCCGCCAAGGCCGCCAAGGCCGCCGGGGCCAGCCGCTTCTGCATGGGGGCCGCCTGGCGCCAGGTCCGCGACGGACCCCAGTTCGATCGGGTCGTGGAGATGGTGCGCGAGGTGGACGCGCTCGGGATGGAGGTGTGCGTCACCCTGGGGATGCTCAAGCCCGAGCAGGCGATCCGGCTGCGCGAGGCGGGCTTGCACGCGTACAACCACAACCTCGACACCTCCCGCGAGCACTACGCCAACATCATCTCGACCCGCACCTACGACGACCGACTCCACACCATCGGTGCTGCGCGTCAGGCCGGACTCACCGTGTGCTCGGGCGGGATCGTCGGCATGGGAGAGACGCTGCGGGACCGCGCGTCGCTGCTCGCCACCCTCGCCAACCTCGATCCCCACCCCGAGTCGGTGCCGGTCAACCAGCTCGTGCGCGCGCCCGGCACCCCCCTGGAGCAGGCCGACGCGATCGATCCGATGGACATCGTGCGGATGGTCGCGGCCGCCCGCATCACGATGCCCGCCAGCATGGTGCGCCTGGCCGCCGGCCGGATGCAGCTGCCTCGCGAGGCCAAGATCCTCGCGTTCCAGGCAGGCGCCAACAGCATCTTCTACGGCGAGGCCCTGCTCACCACGCCCAACCCCACGGTGGACGAGGACCGCGCCCTGATGGCCTCGCTGGGCCTCAAGCCGCTCGAGGTCGCCCCCCGTCAGGCCCGCCCTGGCGCCTGCGCCACCCTGACGGCGGCCGATGCCTGAGCGGGCCCCCCGCCCCGCGCCCGCGCTCGACGCCCGCCTGGCGGCCCTCGACGCCGCAGGGCTCCGCCGCACCCCCCGGGCACCGGTCGGGCGGGACCTCACCACCAACGACGTCCTCGGCCTGTCCCGCGATCCCGCAGTGCGCGAGGCGCTGATCCAGGCGTTGGCGTTCGGCGTGCCCCACGGCGGGGCGGCGAGCCGCCTGCTTCGGGGCGATCACCCCGCCTGGACCGGGTGGGAGGAGGCGGTCGCGGCGTGGCAGGGCGCCCCGGCCGCCCGCGCCTTCTCCACGGGCTACGCCGCCAACGTCGGGCTGATGGCCTGCCTGCCCGAGCCCGGCGATCTGGTCGTCTCCGATGCCCTCAACCACGCGAGCCTGATCGACGGCCTGCGCCTGTCCCGCGCCCAGCGCGCGATCGTGCCCCACGGCGACCTGGACGCCGCCGCCGCCGCCCTGGCCCGGCACGATGGCCCCGCCTGGATCGTCGTCGAGTCGGTGTACAGCATGGACGGCGACCGGTCCGACCTCGCGGGCTGGGCAGACCTCGCCGATCGCACCGGCGCGCGGCTGATCGTGGACGAAGCCCACGCCACCGGCCTGTACGGTCCCGAGGGCCAAGGGCGGGTCGTGGCGATGGGCCTGCGGGACGCGGTGTTCGCGAGCGTCCACACCTTCGGAAAAGCCCTAGGCCTCGCCGGCGCGGCGGTGGTGGGCAGCGAGGCGCTCGCGGACTGGCTGTACAACCGCGCCCGCAGCTTCGTGTTCAGCACCGCCCCGCCCCCCTTCCTCGCCGCCGGCCTGCATGCCGCGCTGGGTCGCGTCCGCGCCGACCCCGCCCTGCGCGCCCGCCCGGCTCTGCTCGCGGACCGTCTCCGCGCAGCCCTCGGGCCCCTCGACACCGGCCCCTCCAACACCCACATCGTTCCCGTGATCACCGGGTCCGCGCCCGCCGCCATGGCGTGGATGGCCGCGCTCGCCACCCGCGGGTGGGACGCCCGCGCCGTGCGGCCCCCGACCGTCCCCGAGGGCGCCAGCCGCCTGCGCCTCGTGATGCACGCCCCCCTGTCGGACGACGACGTCGATCGCCTCGCCTCCGATCTGCTCGCCACCGCCCCAGCACCCGCATGATCCTGCCCGACCGGTTCTTCCTCACCGGGACCGACACCGACGTCGGCAAGACCGTCACCGCGGCCGCCCTGTGCGCCGCCCACGGCCTGACCTACTGGAAGCCTGTGCAGAGCGGACTCGCCCAGGGCACCGACACCGCCACGGTCCACCGCCTGGCCCCCCAGGTCCCCATCGTCCCCGAAGCCTGGCGCCTGACCCGCCCTGCGTCGCCCCACACCGCCGCCCGGGACGACGGGG
>JAUHWK010000095.1 GCA_030424555.1 bacterium
GGACGCGGGCGGGGTGTCCGGCGTGTCCGGGGTGGGGGCGGTGAACCGGTAGGTGAACGGGAAGGCGATCGGGACCGGGCCCTCGGCGGTGCGGGCGGGCTCGAACACCATCTGGCGCACGGCGTCCGACGCGGCCTGATCAAAGGCCTCGCCGCCGGACTCGGTGACCTCGACCGCCGTGACGGCCCCGGTCTCGTCCAGCTCGACCAGCACGACGACCTCGACATCCCGGGGCGCGTCGAGGGCCTGTGCCGGGTACTCGGCCTCGACGTAGGAGACGAGGGACGGCCCGGCGATCAGCGGAAGCTCCTCCAGGCCGGTGTCCTGGGCGAGGGCCGGGGGGGCGGTGAGGGCCAGCGCGCACGCCAAGACACCCGCCGCGGCACGCACCCGGGCCCCGAAGACGGTGGCGAGCGGGGACGGGACGCAGGCTCGGGGCATCTACTGGAGCTCCTCGTACCGGCACGTGTAGGGCACGCCCGTGACCACCACGGGGCTACCACCGCTGGTCCCGGGGTTCCACCGCATCGCCTTGAGGTCCTTGACGCACGCGGCGTCTGCGGTGGGGTGCAGGCCCTTGACCACGACCGCCTTGGCCACCCGCCCGTCGGCCCCGATCGTGAGCTCCACCTGGACCCGTCCGCTCAGCTTGAGGTCGCGCACCTCAGGGGGGACGGTGAGGGTGGGGCGCCCGGCGGGGGTCGGGGACTTGGCGACGGCGGCGTACGGCACGGTGGCGAACTCCGTGGCCTCGTCCCGATCCATCGTCTCCTCGGTGGCGCGGGCGGCGGTGGTGGTGCCTGCGCGCACGGTGAGCCCGGTCTGCATCCCGTCCACGAACGAGCTGTTGGACAGGCCCTGGACGATGCGACGGACCTTCTTGCCGGCGGGCTTGGCGTCCGGTGGGGGGGCGTCGTCGGGGACGTCCTCCGCCGTCTGGTCGAACGTGACGACCTCAGGCTCCTTGGGCTTTGGCTTGGGCTTCGGAGGCTCTGGCTCTGGCTCGGGTTCCGGCTCCGGCTCCGGCTCGGGCGGGAGCTCCTCGATCGGCGCCGCAGGGGGCGTGGCGACGGTCATCTCCAGCCAGGTGGGGCCGGTGTCGCGCGCGGGGGGCTCGATCGACGCCGTGGCCCCGGCCGCCACCACGTGCAGGAACAGGCTCAGCACGACGGTGCCGACCACCAGGAGGCGATCGCGGGATGGCGGGGTGTCGAGCGCGGACGCGTGCACCGGGTCAGCCCCCCTCGGCCCGGCCCTCGCCGATCGTGGCAGGATCGGGGGGCACCATGCTCTGCTGGTCGATGTTGAGGGCGAACTTTCCGATGCCCTGGCTGCGGATCAGGTCGAGCAGCCACACGACCCGGCCGTGCGAGACCATCTTGTCGGCGGAGACGAGGCAGACGACGTCGATTCCCTCGGTCTTGGCCTCCTCCTTGGCGGCCTTGAGCGCCTCGACCAGGCGCGCGGTGTCGACCGCTTCGCCGTCCAGCAGGAGGTCGCCGGCGGCCGTGAGGGTGAGGCCGAGCGAGATCGTGTCCGCCTGCTCGCCGGTGGCGGCGTCGGGCAGGGTGACGGGGATCGTCTCCTTCACGATGGTGGTGGCGGTCACCATGAAGATGATCAGCACGACCAGGATGATGTCGACGAACGGGGTGATGTTGATGTCGGCGATGACGTCGTCGTCGCCGCCGAAGCTAGCCCCCATGGGCGGCCTCCCCGCTGATGCGGGCGAGGACGAGGTCGGCGAGAGACGCCGAGCGCGCCAACCGGTTCTTCACCACGCGCGACAGGCTGTTGTACAGGACGACCGCGGGGATCGCGACCAGCAGGCCGACAGCGGTGGCGACCAGCGCCTCGGAGATGCCCGCCATCACGGCGGTGGACGCCTCGTCGGTGTTGGCTGCGAGGTCGGCGAACGCCTGGATGATGCCGAGCACGGTGCCGAACAGGCCGACGAACGGCGCGTTGGCCCCGACGGTGGCGATGAAGTTGAGGCCGCGCTCCATCCGGAGCTTCTCGGCGGTGGCGGTGCCGGTCATCGCCTTCTCGGCGGCCTCGGCCCCCAGATCGGCGACGCCCACGCCCGCGGACAGGATGCGGGCCTCCAGACCCTCCAGGCCGCCCAGCGCCTGCTGGAAGTCGCTGCGGTCTCCACTGGTGAGGTACCGATCGACCGCGTCCTGCAGCGGGGCGCGATCGGACGCATCCCGCCCCAGCACGACCCAGCGCTCCAGGCTGATCGCGACCACGCCGACCGACAGGGCGACCAGCACCCACAGGACCCAGCCGGCCCCGAGGAGCGCGAACGCCATCATCCCGTCTTCGAGCATCTCCTCCCTCCCACGGTGGCACCGGCCCCCCGGGGGCGGCGCGACACCGGGTTCTACACCGGGTGCCAGGAACCGGCGACCCGGGCGACGGATCGTGTCCTCACGCCGCAACCCCCGGAGCCGTTGCCGGCGTCCGTGGGGGTCCGATGGGCGGGACGGGCGCGCCGGGGCTCACGCGGGACGCGGATCCATCACGGCGGAGGAAAGTGGAGGCGCCGACCGGAATCGAACCGGTGAATGGAGGTTTTGCAAACCTCTCCCTTAACCACTTGGGTACGGCGCCAGAGCCGCGGGGGACTAACCGGACGCCTGGGGGCGTCAAGCAGCCGTCGGGACCCCGGACGACGCCGTCGGACGGGCTACGGCAGGGCAGGGCGGTCCGGTGGGAGCCGTCCGGAGGAGGCCGCAGCGGTGGCATCGCGCGAACACGCCCTTGAGTCGGGCGGAACCCCTCGGCGTCGGTCCTGGATCGGACGCCTGCTGGTGGCGTCGGCCGCCCTTGGGGCTGCGGCGGGGCTCGGCGCCGTCCTCGGCTACCAGTCCCAGGTCCTCGCCCCCGATCCCCGGTTCGAGCGGGAGGCCCTGCTGGCGGTCGTCGCCCAGGAGACGCCGGTCTACTACGCGGACGGCGTCACCCGGCTCGGGGTGTTCTTCGGCGATGAGCACCGCACCTACGTGCCCTGGGAGTCGATCCCGCTGGCCTGGGTGGTCTCGATCGTGGCGGCGGAGGACCAGCGCTTCTGGTCGCACCCGGGCTTGGACTGGCGAGGGATCTCGCGGGCCGCCGTCCACAACGCGATGGCGGGACGCGTGGTCTCCGGCGGGAGCACGCTCACCCAACAGACGGTGAAGAACCTGTTCTACCGGCCGGATCGGTCCTTGCGCGCCAAGGCGGACGAGGCCCTCAACGCGCTGCGGCTGGAAGCCCGGTACCCCAAGACCGAGATCCTGGAGTTCTACGCCAACCAGTTCCACGTCACGGGCAACGGCCGGGGGCTGGGGGTCGCCGCCCGCCACCTGTTCGACAAGGAGCTGGAGCGCGCCGAGGACGATCCGTCCCAGCGCCTGTCGTTGGCGGAGGCGGCCTACCTGGCGGGGTACGTGAAGGGGCCGTCCAACTACGACCCGCACCGGGGCGATGCCGCACGTCGGGACGCGGCGCGGGCCCGGGGGCTGGAGCGAACCCGGTACGTGCTGGGGCGGGTGGTCGAGACCCCCGCAGAGACACTGGCCGGGTTCGCGCCGGGAGATCCGGACGCGCTGGCCCGGGTCCAAGCGCTCCAGGACGAGGCCCGCGCCCTCCTCGCGCGCCCGGCCGACGACGACCTGGGGGTGGCGTTTCGCAAGGGGGCGTTCCGGTTCCCCTCGGACGCCGTGCTCGACGAGGTCCGACGCCGCCTGCGCGAGTCGCCGCGGGTGGACCTGCTGGAGCGGCACGGGGGCGAGGATCTGGAGTCCGCCGGGCTCAAGGTCGTGACCACGCTGGACGTCACGGTGCAGCGGGCGGCGGTGTACGCGCTGCGCCACCACCTCAGCGAGATCGGCACCATGGTCGAGGGCCTGGGACTGGACGCCTGGCGCTCCGACGGGCCGGCGCCCTCGTTCGATCCCGACCGCGTCCCGATGCCGCGGGAGGTCCGCCGGGCGGTGGTCTCGGCGCGGGCCAAGGACAGCGCGGGCCGCACGGTGCTCGATCTGGATCTGGGGGGGCACGCGTGCCGGGTGGATCGGGACGGCCTGGTGCGGGTGGCGGCTGCGGTGGAGCGCGGGCGCACCGGGCGGCCGTGGGACAAGGTCGGCACGGCAGCGGTGGATGCCGTGGCCGAGGGCCTTCCCGCGGGAACGGTCGTGATGGCGAGCGTGCGGTCGGTCGGCGACGGCGGGGCGCAGTGCGATCTCGAAGCGGAGGTGAGCCTGCAGGGCGCGGTCGTCGTGACCGAGGACGGGGCGCTGCGCGCGATGGTCGGTGGCCGCGACAACCGCGACTACAACCGGGCCAAGGCCCTGCGGCAGTTCGGCAGCACCTGGAAGATGGTCGCGCTGCACACGGCGATGGGGCTGGGGTGGTCGACGGTCGACCTGCTCGACAACCGCCGCGGCTTGTTCCCGTACTCCGCGGGTGTGTACGGACCGTCCCCAGACCACGAGGGGCAGGATCAGGTGTCGTTGGCCTGGGCCGGCGTACGCAGCGAGAACCTCGCCACGGTCTGGCTCGTCTACCACCTGCTCGATCGCCTGGACGTGCACGCGGTGGCACGCCTGGGGGCGGTGCATGGGCTGGCCCGCCAAGCGGGAGAGTCCGACGCGGACTGGACCCGTCGGCTGATCCGCCGCGGCATCGACCTGTCGTCGGGCGCGATCGAGGAGGCCCGGTTCCTCGCGGCGCGCGACGAGGTGGCGGCGGGCTTGCGGGCCGGGGGTCGTCATCCCGAGGACCGCGTCGCGCTGATGTCCCTGCAGCACGGCCGGCCCCTGCGGCGTGCGGGCGGGGTGCCCGAGGACGTGGGGGCGTGGGCCAGCGCGTGGGCTTCGCGCACGCTGTGGGATGAGGTGTTGCTCCAGCGGGATCGGTGTGCGGATGCCTGGGCGGACGCGGTCCAGGCCCTGAGTCTCGGGCGCCTTCCCCTGCCGTCGCCCGACATCGCGGTGTCGTTCCGTCCGGTGGGGGACGGGGGAGCCGACGGGTCGGAGGACACCGACACCGACGCGGGATCGTCCACCCACCCCACGGGCTTGGAGATGGCCTGTGGCGATGCGCCGGAGGGCTTTGGTCCCTGGGATCCGGCCTGGAGCGTGGTGCGGACCCCGCGGCCGAGGGGGGGGCTGCTGGCCAACCTGTTCGGGGCCGCCCAGCCCCTGCCGCCTCCGGCGCTGGTCGAGCAGGCCGATGTCGTGCTCGACGGGCTGCACCTGGGCACGATCGACGCGGTGGCCCAGGCCGTCACCCGGCGTCGCATGCAGGACGAGACCCTCGACGAGGCGCCCTCGGTGCTCGACGATCGGGTGCTGTACGCCCTGCAAGACGTGCGGGTGTTGTTGGCGCTCGAGGAGCTGGTGGCCACGGCCCACCGGTACGGGGTGCGCTCCGAGCTCGACGAAGTGCTGAGCCTGCCGCTGGGGGCGCGCGAGATCACGCTCGAGGAGGCGACGGTCCTGTACGACGGCCTGACCTCGGGCCAGGTGCGGCGCTTCCCCGGACTGGAGGCGGGCACCCCGCCCAAGGACGTGCCCCCGCCCCGCGATCCCGCCCTGCTCATTCGCGAGGTGCGCAACGTCGACGACCGGGTGCTGTACCGGGCGCGCACGGAGGCCGAGCGGGTGGACGAGGGACCGGCCCCGGCCGGGACCTGGACGATCCTGGAGGGCGTGGTCGCGCACGGCACGGGCCAGCGGGCCAAGCGGGCGGTCCCGGCGGCGGAGGGCACCTGGCTGCCGCTGGCGGGCAAGACCGGCACGACCAACGACTTCCGCAACGCCGCGTTCGTGGGGCGGGCCCCGCACCTGGACGACGACGGGCGCCTCGGCCAGGGCCTCGTGGTGGGGGTGTACGTGGGGTTCGACGACAACCGACGGATGGTCCACCGGGCCGTGCGCCTGGCAGGATCGTCGGGCGCGTTGCCGGTGTGGACCGAGGTCGTGCAGGGCCTGGCTGCGGCGGGCCTGTTGGGTCCGACGGATGCGGTGGCGGCGCCGACGACCGCGTGGCCCGAGCTGGCCACCCGTCCCGTCGACCCCGAAGGCGGGGTGCCCCTGCTCGTCGTGCCCGAGCCAGTGGAGGGGACGCCGGGGCCGCCCACGATCGCCGTGTCCGGCGGAGGGGACCCGATGGCGTGGATCCTCGATCGTCCAGCCCTCGACGCGAGCGCGCCGTGATCGAGCCCGTGGTCGATCGCATCGACGTGGTGCTGGTGGGCCTGCTCGGCGCGCTCGCCCTCGGAACGGCCAGCGTCCTGTGGCACCTGCTCGCCCGCCCCGAAGCGGTCCTGCGCTTGTTCGGCGACCACGACCCGGCCTTCCCCCCCGACGAAGGCACCCTGCGCCTGCTCCGCGTGGGCGCCGCCCTCACCACCCTCGCCGCGGGTTTCCTGCTCGGCGGCGCGATGGGGTTCCTGGGAGGGATGCGCTGAGGGGGGCTTCGACGCCTCCGACACCCTCCGTGCCCATGCTACCGTCTCGCCGTGCGGTGGCGTGGGTGGGCGATGCCCGAGGCAGCGACGGTTCGGTACGCGGGCGCGTCCGCCATGACGGCGAGCGGGTTGGCGTTGGTGGCGTCGAACCCAGTCCCCGACGCGGGGGCGGCTGCCGAGCAGACGCCGTTCTACGTCGGCCGTGTTCACGACGCCCAGACCGTGGCGCGCATGCTGTTCGTCCTGGGACAGGTGGTCGACAGCCGGCACCATGTCCCGCCGCAGATGGTGGCCCGGCTGGTGGCCGAGGCGGACCCGGTCGTGACGCTGGGGGATGGGGTCTTGCGCTTCGAGGGGTTCAGCCGGTGCTGCAGCGCCTACGCGCGGGTCGACCTGCTGCCAGACGCCCACCTCGGCGAAGAGGCTCGGCACGGCACCACGAACGTGGACTTCTCCGGGCCGCTTCGTGCTGCGCTCGGGTCGGTCCGCGCCCGCGGCGATCTCGGTCTCCGGGTCTCCGAGGAGGCGTTGGCCGTGCGCGCCGGGGGATCCGAGATCGAGCAGCGGAGGATCGCGCTCCCCGACCGCTGGGTTCGTGGGTTTCTGCACCTTGGTCGGCACGCCGCACGCCTGACGCCTCGAGGAGAGATGGCCTGGCCGGAAGCGGTTCGGCTGTGGATGCAGCTGCCAAGGGATGACCGGACTCCGGCGTGGATCGCACGGGTCGGTGGAGGGTGGCGCCTGGTGCGGCGGCCTGTGGCGGAGGGGATCCGGGCGTCGGGGACCTCGCGCCTTCGGGCGCTGCAGGGGTTGTTGCAGGGCGCGTCGCGGGTGGTGTGGTTCGGGGATCCCGAAGGGCAGACGTCCGGGGTGGTGGTCGAGCAGGGACCGGTGCGCTTCACGCTGATGACGACGGCGGATCCGTGGCGCGGGTTCTCAGGGGAGGGCGATGGTCTGGAGCACGTCGGGACTGGACCTGGAATTGCCGCGCTGCGGGCGCGCTTGCGCTGGCAGCCCCTGTTGCGGGCCGAGGATCTCGGGTCGGACACCGCGGCGATGGCCCGGTTGGCGGCACAAGGCCTGCTGGGGTTCGATCTCGCGGAACAGGCCTGGTTCCACCGAGAGTTCCCGTGGCGTCCCGAGCGCACCCACACGCTGTACCCTCGGATTCGACGGGCGGAGCGCCTGGTGGCGGAGGAGGGGGTCCGGTTCGGGTCCGACTCCGTCGCGTACGTGCG
This sequence comes from bacterium, assembly GCA_030424555.1. Classification (GTDB taxonomy): domain Bacteria; phylum Myxococcota_A; class UBA796; order UBA796; genus JAUHWK01. Next base: position 7,696 of record JAUHWK010000095.1, read on the forward strand.
GGGGACCCACGCGGAGCACACGGTGGATCTGTCCGCCCGGCCCGTCACCTGTACCTGCCGGTGGTTCGCCAAGACCCAGGGTCGACGGGGCCCGTGTAAGCATGTGCTGGCTGCGCAGCGCGCGGTGGCGTCCCGATGACCCTCGACGATCTCGCGGGGCGCATTCACGCCGGCGATCTGGACGGCGTGCTCGACCAGGCCACGGCGTGGTCCGCGAAGGAGCGCGCCGCGTGGCGCCGGCGCGCGGACGAGGTGTACGAGGCTGTGAATGCCTTGTGGGGACCGACCCTTGGCGAGCGTCGGGCGGGGTGGGATCGCGTGCATCCGGCCTGGTTCGCCTACCTCCTGGTCGTGAACCGACGCCACCTCGGCTCCGTCTGGTCCCCGCTTCCAGACGAGGCGACCTTCCAGCGCATCGTGCAGCGGGTCGGAGACGACTGGGTCCTGCCCTGGGCAGCGTCCCGTGGGATCCACCACCTCGACGACTGCCTTCGGATCGAGGCGCTGGGGTACGCGGTCGAGCACGACGAGGCCTGGATTCAGCGGATGATCGTCGCGGGATCCTGGATCCGGTCCGACCCCGAGTCCCTGCAGCGCGTGCGGCCCGATGTGTGGCGTCTGTTTGAGGTGCAGGGATCGAGCGAGGCGTCGCTGGCCGGCCACGACAAGTACGGCGACAACGCCTGGTCCGACATCCTCATCACGTGGATGAACGACGGCACCATCGATCGAGATCGTCTCCTCGATGCGACCCTCGACGCGCTGTCTCGTGGCTTTGTGTCGTTCCGCGCCTCGTGGTTCCGTCAGTTCCACGATCGGCTGGGGCCGACGCGCTCGGAGCGGGCTGCGCGCGCGGAGCGGTACGTCGACCTGTTGGCGTCGGACGATGGGCCGACCCGGAAGCTCGCACTGGATGCGATCGGTATGCTGGAGCCAGCGTCGTTCTCCGACGAGGCGAGGTTGGTCGAGGCGTTGGGACCTGCGGCGCTGGTCAAGGCGAAGGGGACGGCGCTGCTCGCGGTCGCGCAGATCGGACGGTTTTCGGCGCGGCGTGTCCTGGACGACCACGCCGGCGAGGCAGACGTCGAGCGCTGGAGCCGGGCCATCGAGGCGTATGGAGTTGCCCTGGCCCATCCGCACCGCGACGTGCAAGCTGCGGTGCTTCGCGCGGTCCACATGGGGCTGTCGTTCAGGGCCGCGCAGCGACCCCCCTCCGAGTTCATTGCCATCGTCCAAGGCTGGCCGGAGCTCGTCCACGCCTCCCTTCGAGACGACGCCGTCGCCATCGTCCGGGCGTGCGCGCCAGAGGGGGAAACCGCCACCGCCGACCGGGATCGGGGACCCACGCCAGAAGCTCAGCCGGCGGTTCCCGGACGGCCGTTGCTCGCGGAGGAGGTTCCTCGCGGTCCGACCACCGTGGACGCGCTGCGGCTCGCGTGGCTTCGCGCGCTGGAGGCGCCTGAGGACGTGATCCACGTCGAGGCCACCCTGGGTGCGTCCGTGCGGTGTGCCCACCCGAAGGCGGGCGACGACGCCATGGCGGGGCCGCTCGGCGTACGGATCCGCCAGGTCCTGGATGGAGGCCGGAACCAGCTCGGGTTCCCCCTCGCGCTGGTGGCCCACGCCTGGGTGACGGGCCGCGAGGCGACGGCGTGGGGCCGGACGTCCACCACCGGTCCGGCGTTCGTCACCCCCCATGAGGTGGGACCGATGGGCTGGATGCTGCGTCCGTTCCTGGCGACGCGCTGCCAGGCGATCGCCGCCCAGATCGCGTCGGGACTGGACCTTCCCCTGCTGTCCACGCCGACGAGGCGGGATGGCACGCTCGACGTCGACGCCTTGCTGGCCAGGGCGGGCGCGTGGGACGACGCCGGCCACACCCCGGCGATGACCGACCTGATCACGGCGCTGGCCCGCGTGGACCTCCGATCGGGCCGACCCCCGTTTCCGGGCGACACCCGCCGTCTGTACGAGGCGCGGCGAACGCTCGGGCCGCTCCGTGCGTTGGTGTGGTTCACCGTGTGCGACCTGGACGGGCGGGCACCGGGAGGACCGCCCCGCGCCCCGGCGTTGGTGGCGGAGCTGGGCGTCGAGCTGGGGCTGATGCGGGACGATGATGCCGCGGACGGCATCCGCAAGGTCGCGACACGATGGGGGAGGGGCAGCACGGTGCCGTGGCCCGCGCTGGATCCTCCGGCGTGGGAGCCTGGACCCGTGGCAGGAGCCCCGGGGGGTCTGCGGTGTGAGGGCCGACACCTGGCGTCGACCGTGGGGCTGGGGCTTTGTCCGGTTCGGGCGTCGATGCAGGCTGCCGTGATGGCTGCAGCGTGGTCGGGCTTCGAGGAACCGACGGTCGCGCCGGGGTGTGCGGCGTGGTCGGCCCTCCTGCTGCCGACCCATCCGGAACCCTACGCGGCATGGCTGGCGTCCCGTGCGTCCCTGGATCGCGGGGCTGGATCCGACAAGTCCCTCGCGGAGGGGTACCGCCACCTGGGCGCGATGCCGGGACCGTTTGGTCCCTGGACGGCATGGGCGCTCGGGCTGGCCATGTGTGGCGTGGCGGTGGGGACGCGGGCGCTGGCGGCAGAGCTCGCGGTCGGGTGGGCGGTGGCGGAGCGCCTGCCGATTTCTGCGCTCGGCGAGGCCCTGGCGGCGCAGTGGTCCGTGGACGGCCTCCCCTGCAAGCGCTTCCTCTCCGCCATCGAGCCCGTCCAGACCGATCCCGCGTCGGTCCGAGCGCTTCGGCCCGCTGTGTGGCACGCGTTGCGCGGCGAGCCGGCCGACTGGTCTCGAGACGTCAGCGCCCTGCTCGCGTGGCTGGTGGAGGCCGACGCCCTGGTCGGACCGTGCCCCCGTCCCGTGGAGGCCACGGCGTTCCTCGGTCGCTTCCGGGGCAAGGGCAAGGCTGCGGGCTTCGCGCGGCAGCTGCTCCACGCGTGAGCCCCGCCGGAGAACGGCGCGTGGGACCGGGCGACCGGACGGGGCCGACTCCGGACGTGGCCGACCCGGATCGGCTGGCACGTGTCCGGAACCGGCTCGGGCAGGTGGCGCGCTGCCGGTCGCTCGGCCGGGCCGCGGAGCACCGGGCAGCAAGTGGCGTAAGGGTGACACACGTCAGAAGGGTTTCCGGCACGTCATGCCCCTGGTGTGGACCTGGCCACGATGGCTCGACGAGGGGACCCGCCGATCATTGCGGGAGATCGCCGACGCAGGGAACGTCGCCTCGGACCAGAGCGGGGAGGTGCGCGACCTGCCGACGAT
>JAUHWK010000096.1 GCA_030424555.1 bacterium
GGCGCCGGGCCGGGCGACCCGGCGGACCTCGGCCCAGAACGCGTCGTGGTCGAACCAGTGCAGGGCCTCCGCGACGGTCACGGCGTCGACGGACTGATCCGGCAGGCCGGACGCCTCTGCGGGGGCCACGGTGAAGGCCACGCCACGGTGGGGTGCCGCGGCGCCGATCTGGTCGGCGGAGGCGTCGGTGGCGAACACCTGGTCGAACCGTGCGGCGAGCGCGCGGGCCGCTTGCCCGGTGCCGGTGCCGCAGTCCCAGACCGCGCGGGGGGCCGGTGCGGCCCCGGCGATCCAGTCGAACCAGGCCGCAGGGTAGGTGGGGCGGTGGGCGGCGTACTGGTCCGCGTGGCCGCCGAAGTGGTCTTCGAACACCCCGTCCTCGTTCATGGGACCTCCGCGGTGGCTCCGGGTGCGGACGACGGGGTGCCTCCCCACAGCGCGGCGACGGCCGGCAGCAGGGCGGCGACCGCGCCCAAGGCGATCGCGCCCCACAGGCCGACGGAGGCGCAGATCGCCGCCCCGAACAGGACGTTCCCGGCGTACACCGCAAACAGCGGGACGGCGGGCAGCGCCTCGGGACGGGGGGGCGCACCCCATGCCAGGCGGGTGCCTCCGATCATCACGAACCCGCACGCCACCCAGCCTGCGAGGTTGATCAGCGGCATGCCCAGGTACGCGCCGCGCTGCTCCCACACCCAGAAGGTGAGCGGCATGTCGGGGTGGGCCATCGCGGGGTCGAGGACGAGGTCCCATGCCATCAGCAGCCACACCCCCAAGGCCACCGACCCGAGATCGCGGGCCCGATCCGACAGGCCCGGCGCGTGGCGGGCGAGCAGGTGCAGCGCGAGGCCGTACCCGGACACGGCCACGTAGTACCAGGACAGCGGGATGCTGAACGGCACGTGGCCGAGCACCTTGAACCCGAGGCCCGACAGGTAGCGGTAGTTGCCAAACGGCCAGCCGGTGCCGGTCCCGAGCAGCTCGAAGCACAGCGAGGTGGGGATGGCGATCGCGGCGAACCAGGCGGCGCGGCGGGGCCCGAGCGTGTGCCGGGTGAGCAGGAACACGGCGATCGCCCCGAGGACGATGTGCAGGGGGCCCGCGTACTGCATCGCGAAGTTGTAGTTGGCGGCAGCGCCAGGGAGGTGGGCCCACCACTCGGGGTGGGGGATCAGCACGATCAGGCTGAACGCCGCGAAGAACACCGCCACGAGGTGCGCGAGGATCGCGCGTCGGATCGAGAGGGGCAGGTCGTCCATCGGGGAGCATCCAAGGAGACCGGGCGGCTAACCCGACAGGCACCGTGCCGCGGCGGTCAGCCCGCGTCGCTGTCGGTGGACGGGTCGGACGCGCCCTCGTCGCTGTCGGCGCTGTCGGTGTCCTCGGACGCCACCGGGTCGGGGACGACCGGGACCGTCGGCGGTTTGCCGAAGGCCTCCCACCGCCCGACGAGGTGGTCCCGGACGAACACGCCCATCAGCTCGGACCACACGGGCCAGGTGTGGCCTCCCGCCGTGACCTCGACCCGGTCCTCGGGCAGCAAGCCCTGCATCCACTCGAGGTTGCGCATCCCGAGGTCCTTGTCGCCGTGCCCGAGGAACAGGGGCGGCTGGCTGAACCCGCGCCGGTTCCACTGCTGCATGTGGGTCCACAGGGCCTCGTCCCACATCGGGTCCTCGAGCGGCGCGACCCAGCGCTCGAGCCCTTGCTCCTGGATCGCCCGCAGGGTCTTCTTGCGCCCGAGGAACGGGCTGAACAGGACGACCCCGTCGACGTGCTCTGCGAACGTCTTGGCGGTGAGCAGCGAGCCCATCCCGCCCATGCTGATCCCCATCACCCAGATGTGGTCGTACTGGCTGGCGTAGACGTCGAACACGTCCTCGCGCATCCGGTCTTCCCACGTCTCCGAGATGTAGTACCCATAGGTGAGATCGGCGGCGAGGATGTCCGCTTCCAACCCGGCTTCACGGGCTGCCGGGATCACGCCGTTCTTGTCGAGGGTGGTGTCGTGGGCGCCAAACCCAGGGAGCATCACGACCAGGGTGCGGGTGTCGTCTGCGCCCTCGTGCATCGTGGTCTTGAGGGGGGCCTTGGCGGGAAAGCACCCGACGGTCGCCAACAAGGGCGTGACCCACATCAGGCCGTGCGCGAACCGAGACATGCAACCTCCCTCGCCCAGACCCTACCGAGGAACCGGATCGGGGGAAAGGGCTGGGGTGGACGGTGACGCCTGGGGACGGGACGTGACGGGGTCAGCCGGTGCGGGCGAGGGTGGTGCCGAACCAGCGGCGGGCCAGGCCCTTCATGCCGATCCACAGCAGCTGCTCGTGCGACTTCACCGCTTGCTCGCCGATGAAGCACCCGGAACACGGGGCGGGGACCTCCCCCGACGCGAGCTGACGGCGGAAGGTGTCTCGGGCTGCGACCATGTCGGCGACGGGGGTCTGCCCCACGGTGCCGAGGCCGTAGCGCTCGGTGTCCTTGATCATGCAGCAGGGGGTCGCGACGCCGTTGCGGTGAACGTACAGGCCGGCATCCAGGTACGGGCAGCGCTTGCTGGCCGGGCGCCACCCCGCCATCAGCTGCTCGTAGAAGCCGTCGACCGGGGCGCGCGAGGCGAGGATGCGGCGCACGTCGCGGTCCTCGAACGGGGCCATCGTGATGCGCTCGGCCTGGGCGGGGTCGAGGGCCTGATCGACCATGCCCTCGTCGTAGTGCTGGGCGTACCCGACCATCGGCTGAAGGGCCTGCAGGCTGATCCCGCCGTCGAGCCCGAGGGTCTCGTACAGGTCGAGGATGTCGCCGATCTGATCTCGGGTGGACTTGAGGACGGTGATCGACAGGCCGACGACCGGACGCTCCAGTCCCCGCTCGGCCCGGCGGGCGAGCAAGCGCTCCAGGTTGGCGCGGACCTTCTCCAGCTTGCCCCCCCGGATCGCACGGAACTGGGCGGGGTCGGGCGACTCGATGCTGACGCTGATCTTGGCGACGTCCATGTCCAGCAGGCGATCGACCTTGGATGCCGTGATCAGCGAGCCGTTCGTGATGAACGAGACCTCGATGTGCCGGTCCTTGAGCGCCTGGAGCATGTCGAAGAAGCGGGCGTGCAGGAAGCTCTCGCCCTCTCCCTGCAGCTCGACGTGGGCGAGATCGGGCATGGTGTCGAGGGCGGCCTCGAACGTCTCCCAGGCGAGGTCTTCCTGGGGCATGTGCCGCCCGGCGCAGAAGCCGCAGGTGAAGTTGCACCGCGTGGTGGGCTCGATCTGGAGGTAGTGCACACAGCTCATGGGGCCGCGTCTAGCGCGGCGATCGGCGGATGACAGGGATCCGCGACGGGATTGGACCGCCGATCGACCGATGGATACCCGCCCGGGCACCCCGGAGATCGCGTGCGCCTGCCGCCCTTGTCCATCACCGCCTGCGCGCTCGCGTGTGCCCTGGGCGACCACGAGCACGACGTCCGCGCGTCGTTGCGGGCAGGACGGTCCGGGCTGGTGCGGTGGGGGGCCGACCAGGGCCTTCCGTTCTCCACCTGGTTCGGCGCGATCCCCGACCACGACGGGGGCGCCCAGCGCCCGGTGCCGGCCTTCCTCCGCGATCACGACAGCCGCCAGGCCCGCATCGCCCACGCCGCGCTCGCCCCCCTCCAGGATGCCGTCGACGACGCCAAGGCCCGCTACGGTGCCGACCGGATCGCGGTGGTGATCGGCACCACCACGGGGGGGATGGGCGACACGGAGACCCGGGTCGAGGCCCTGCGCGCCCACGGCGGGTTCGACGATGGCTGGAGCCTGCGCCGTCAGCACAACGCCCACGCGACCGCCGATGGGATCGCGGCCCTGCTCGGCGTGGCCGGCCCCGTGTTCGTGCAGTCCAGCGCGTGCTCGAGCTCTGCGAAGGTGCTCGGGACCGCCCAGCGGCTCGTCGCGATCGGGGTGGTGGACGCCGCCATCGTCGGTGGGATCGACACGGCCTGTCGGTACACCCTGCTCGGGTTCCACGGCCTGGGCATCCTGAGCGAGCACCGGTGCCGGCCCCTGTCGGCGGCGCGCGAGGGGATCAACCTCGGCGAGGCCGCGGCACTGATGGTGGTGGAGCGCGACGACACGCCGGCGACCCCCCGCGCCTGGATGCTCGGGGTGGGCGAGACCAGCGACGCCTTTCATGCGACTCAGCCCCGTCCTGATGGATCGGGGTTGGCCGCCGCGATCCGCGAGGGGCTGGCGATCGGGGGAATGGCCGCGGACGAGGTCGATCTGGTCAACGCCCACGCCACGGGCACCCCACTCAACGATGCGGCGGAGTGCGCAGCGCTCGCCGACGTCTTGCCGCACCATCCGCCGATCGTCGGGACGAAGGGGTGGACGGGCCACACCTTGGGCGCCGCGGGGGCGGTGGAGGCCGTGCTGTCCGTGATGGCACTGGAGGACCAGTGGTCGCCGGGCACCCTCACGGAGGGACCGCCGCTGGCGGAGGGTGCCGGGCTGGACCTTCCGCGGGAGCCCGTCGCGGGTCCGTTCGAGTGCGTCGTGAGCACCTCCGCGGCGTTCGCGGGGCACAATGCCGCCGTCGTGTTGGGGCGCGGATGAGCGGGTTCGTCACCGGAGTCGGCCTGTGGACGGCCACCCACCCGTCTGCGGCGGCGTGGATCGCCGGTGAGGCGGCGTCGTCGCCTGCGTCGCCGTCGGGGGAGGGGATCCCGCCCCGGGCTCGCCGTCGGGCCACCCCGATCGCGCGCATGGCGGCGGATGCCCTGGCCGAGGCCCTCGTCCCCACGGGACGCACGGGGGCGGACGTGGATCTGCTGCTCGCCAGCGTGGGCGGCGAGCTGGCGAACACCCTGGAGACGCTGCGTCTGCTCGGCGAGGACCCGCCCGCTTCCTCCCCGCTCCGGTTCGGGGCGAGCGTGCACAACGCAGCCCTCGGGCAGCTCGCGATCCCCTGGGAGAACCGTCGGTTCGCCTCGGCCTTGGCGGCGCGGGACGATCGGATCGTCGCGACGGGCCTGCTGGAGGCGGTAGGCCGGGTGGCGACGGGTGCGGGCGATGCGGCGGTGGTGTTCTGCGACGAGGCCTGGCCTGTCCAAGGTGGGCCGGCCGCCGCGGTCGCGCTCGTGATCAGCGAAGCCCCCCGGGGCGACCGTCCGCCGATCGCGCGGCTGGGTCCGGTGCGACGTGCTGTCGCGTCCGATCTGGGGGTAGGAACCGCCGATCCGGCCCTGGAGGACTGCCCGGTGCGCGACGCCCTGCGGCTGGCCGATGCGCTGCTGCGCGGGGTCACCGGCGTCTTGCCGCTCGGGGACGCCGATGCCGACGGGCTGCGCTGGACCGTCTCCGTGGAGCCTGCGTGACCGGGTTTCCGGACATCGAGGCGCTGGTGCCCCATCGGGGCCCGGCCCTGTGGCTCGATGCCGTGCTGGCCCACGACGCGACCACCACACGGTGCCGGGGCCGGGTGGTGGCGTCGCACCCGCTGGCGGTCGACGGGACGCTCCCCGGGGTGGGGGCGATGGAGATGATCGCCCAGACGACGGCGGCCCACAGCGCCTTGTGCGGGCGCGCTGGCGGGCGGGCCGAGAACGGGGTCGTGGCGGGGGTGTCGGGGTTCACGGTGGACATCGCAGAGCTGGCCCCCACCGCCGATCTGATCGTGACGGTCACGCAGATCGAGGGGGGCGACGGACCGATGGCCGTGTTCCAGGGCTCGGTGTCCGACGGCCGCGCCGAGATCGCGCGCGGCCGGATCACGGTGGTGCGCGGCGAGGCGGCCACGGGAGGGGCGGGATGAGCGACGGCCGACGTGCGTTGGTGACCGGGGGAAGCCGTGGGATCGGGGCGGCCATCGTACAGGCGCTGGCGGCCCAGGGGCACCGGGTCCACTTCACCTACCGGTCGCGTTCGGATGCGGCCGACCAGGTGGTGGCGGCGGTGGCCCAGGCCGGTGGTGAGGCCCACGCCCACGTGCTCGACACCCGCGACGTGGCGGGCGCGGCCGCCCTGGCCGAGGCCCTGGGGGTCGACGACGATCCCTTCCAGATCGTGGTCGTCAACGCGGGCATCACCGACGATCGCCTGCTGGCGGCGATGGACTGGTCGCGGTGGGAGGCCGTCACCCGCACCTCGCTGGACGGGTTCTACGCCACGCTCCGCCCGCTGATGCTGCCCATGCTGCGCACCCGGTGGGGCCGGGTCGTCACCGTGTCCAGTGTCTCGGGGCGGATCGGCCAGCCCGGGCAGACCCACTACAGCGCCGCCAAGGCCGGTCTGATCGGGGCCACCAAGGCGCTGGCGAAGGAGGTCGCCAAGCGCGGCGTCACCGCCAACGTCGTCGCGCCCGGCCTCGTCGAGACCGACATGCTGGACGGCGCCCCGGTGGACCGGCTCCTCGCGGGCGTGCCGATGCGGCGGGTGGGGCGTCCCGAGGAGGTCGCCTCGGTCGTCGCGTTCCTGTGTTCCGACGCGGCCAGCTACGTCACCGGCCAGGTCGTGGGGGTCGACGGCGGGATCACGTGAGGACGGCCGGCCCGTGGGCTAGGATTGCGCCATGTTGAACCCGACGCCTCCCGATCGCCGCCTCGATGCCCTGGGACGCCCGTACTTCCTGTGGGACGTCGACTGGACAGACGAGCGCTTCCGCCGTGAGCTGGCGGGGGCCGACGATGCCCTGCGCGTGGAGCTCGTGGCCAAGCTCATGCGGCAAGCCAAGCCAGACGACGTGTTTGACTACGTCGCGCTGTCGGAGGTGTTCCGACTCTGGGAGCAGCTCCGATCCCGACTGGGGCGCCGGGAGCCGTTCTGGACCTGGCTGATCGGGCGCTGGCGTGATGCGGGCCATGGCGGACGGTAGCCTGACGACGTTCCAGTGCCGGTTGCTCGCCCTGCTGGGCGATCTCCGGCCACGGTGGCGTCTCACCGGAGGGGGGGCGCTCGCAGGCTTCCACGCGGGGCACCGTGAGACCCGGGACCTCGACCTGTTCTGGCCTCCCATGGACGGGTTTCGAGAGGTCGTCTTGGAGACCGAGCGCTGTCTACGTGCTGTGGGACTCCGGGTGGAGCCCATTCAGACCACGCCGACGTTCGCACGCCGTGTGGTGTCGCAGGGCGGGGAGTCCTGTGTGCTGGATCTGGTGTGCGATGGGGCCATGGTGGTGGACGCGCCGATGGAGCGACGCGTCCAAGGGGTCTCGGTGCTCGTCGACTCCCCGCAGGAAATCCTCACGAACAAGCTCTGTGCCCTGCTGTCTCGCAGCGAGTTTCGGGACCTGGTGGATGCTCGGTGGTTGATCGAACACGGAACGGACCTCGAGCGTGCGATCCGCGAAGCGCAGGCCAAGGACGGTGGCTTCTCTGCAGCGGTGCTGGCTTGGGTTCTTAAGACCTCCGATCTCGAGGCGATGGGGCGCGCGGCCGGGGCGACGCCGGACGCGATCGAGGACCTCCGGCGCTGGCGGGACGGGTGGATCACCCGACTGGTGGGCATGAGCGCGCCATCCGTGTGAGGTCGCGAGGCCCACGTCGACGGCGGGATCACGTGAGGGCGAACCCCACGGACCCCTTGGCCACCACGCCGTCCTCGCCCGACAGGCTGAACCGCACGGTGGCGTCGCGTCGATCCAGGGTGAGGGCCAGCGACACCCCGGGACGCACCGCCTGCTGAAAGCGCACCCGCGGCAGCGCGGTGATCGCGCCGAGTGCTGGCCAGGCCGCTCGGGCTGCGCGGCCCACCACGGCGTCGAGCAGGCCGATCCCCGGCACGAGCGGGAAGCCGGGGAGGTGGCCGTCCAGCCAGGGCCCGACGGTCGGGGCGGTGACGTGGGCGGTGGCGCGGTCGCCGTCGACCTCGAGGGCGTCGAGCGCGAGGGCACGGCCGGTGGCGCGGTCCAGGGCGTCGAGCACGGCGGCGCGCGGGAGCTTGCCGGTGTCGGAGCGGGGGAGGGCGGGGACGGGGACGAGGCGGGGCCAGGCCACGCGCTCCAAGCGGTCTCCGAGGACGGCCCGGATCGCGGCGAGGTCGACGTGGTCGGGGCAGACCAACGCCTCGAGGCGGGTGCCCCGAACGGGATCGGGCCGGGGGACCACCACGGCGTCGGCCACCCCGGGTGCGGCCTGGAGGCACGCGGTGACCTGGGACACGCTCACCCGCTTGCCGGCCACCTTCACCACGTCGTCCGCCCGTCCGCGCAGCTGAAACCCGCCGCCTGCGGTGGGGGCGGCGAGGTCGTCGGTGCGCCAGGGACGGGGTGCCCGCGGGGCGAGCCAGGGGGCGTCGATCCACAGCCGCCCGTCGTCGTCGAGGGTGGGGACCACGCCGGGAAGGGGGGTCCAGCCAGGGTCTTGTCGCTGGTGGCGCCAGGCGATGCCGCCGGTCTCCGTGCTGCCGAACACCTCGGTGATGTCGATGCCGAACGCCGTGTGCCAGGCCCGGGCCGTCTCGGCGGGCAGGGGGGCGCCGGAGCTGGTGATCAGGCGCAGCCCGGCGAGTGCGGTGTGGTCGGGGTCGGCGAACGTGCGGAGCTGGGCTGGCACCGCGACCAGGGTGCGGGCCCCCGTCTCGCGCACCCGTCGGTCGACCGCGCCGGGGAGCTTGGGGGTGTCGGTGACGAAGGGGACGCCGCGGGCGAGCGGGGCCAGCACGCCGAACAGCATCCCGTAGATGTGCTGAGCAGGGACGGTGCACAGCACCGGGGCGTCAGGCCAGTCGAACGCGTCGGCGAGGGCGCGCGCTTCGCCGAGCATCTGGACGGTGGCCTTGTCGACGAGCTTGGGGCTGCCGGTGCTGCCCGAGGTCGACAGGCGGATCAGCGGGGCCTCGGGGGCGGGCACGACCAGATCGCCGGACCCTCCGGAGGGGGCCACGTGGGCCGCGTCGAGGCGTAGCGCCCGGGCGTCGTCCACCGCCCGGTCGGTGAGGATGGCGCCGACCTGCTCCCCCAGACGCCGCAGCGCGCCGGGGGCCATCATCCCGGGCAGGACCGCCACGTCGCCCACCTGGGCACACGCGATCACGCAGGCCAGCACCTCGGCCCGGTCCTCGACGGCCACCACCCGTGCGCGCCCGCCGGCCCCGTCGGCGGCCAGGCGATCGGCGAGGGCGAGGGCGCGTCGGGAGAGCGCGCCGACCGTCGTCGTCCCCGAGGGTCCGACGCAGGCCACGGCGTCGTCGGGGAGGTGGAACCACCGGAACGGTGCCGGGCTCACGCGTCGTCTCGCGTGCGCGGACGGAGCAGACGACCCGGCCAGGAGAGCACCTCCAGCAAGCCCGTCCACACCAGCGCCCCTGGACGTCGCTCGATCGGCACCACCGCGCTGCCCACCAGCTGCTCGAAGTCCGGGGGGCGGGACAGGTCGTCGACCCAGGCCTCCTGGTCGGCGAGGTCTGCCGTGAGCTGCGCCTCGAGGACCGGGACGAGGTCGCGCCGGGGGGCGATCGGCTCGCCAAAGGTGAGGATCGCGGCGGGGAGGTGGTTGTCCAAGAAGGCCATCGTGATCGACAGCGGGACCACCGGGGCCTTCGACCAGCGCTGGAGCAGGCCCACCCCCCGCTTGAGCGCCAGGGGACGGATGCCGGGCGCGCGGAACCGGCCCTGGGGGAACAGCAGCACGGTGCGGCCTGGGCCGTCCAGGTGGGCGGCCGCCTCCTCCATGGCGCGGCTGAGGTCCTTGAGGTTGGAGGGATCCACACCGATCCCGCCGTAGGTCTGGATCACCCCGGTGGTCTCGTGGCTCGCCTGCGCGACCAGGAAGCGGCCGTCCGCACCGAGCCAGTGCTGGACCATCAGCGTCCAGATGCCGTCCCACCACGAGGTGTGGTTGGCGGCCAGGATGATCGGACCGTCGTCGAGCAGTGCGCGGGTGCGGTGCAGGCCGCGGACGTACACCCCGTCGACGAACCGCCACAGCAAGAAGCGGCCGTAGACATAGGAGAACCGCCACAGCGCGGCGCGGAGCGCACGCTGGGCGAGGCGGATCGGCAAGGGGGACCGGCGGGCGGCCGGGGAGGGCGTGGTCACGGGGCCGATCAGCTCTCGGCCTGCGCCTCGCGGCGGGCGGAGACCCAGGCGGCGAGGGAGCGCAGGCTGCGGAAGGCGGCGCGGCCCTCCTCGTCGTCCTGGTCCATCTCGAAGCCGTAGGAGCGCTTGACCGCCATCGCGATCTCGAGCGCGTCGACGCTGTCGAGGCCCAGGGTGGCGAACAGGTCCGCCTCGGGGTCGAAGTCGTCACCGAGCTCGTCGCCCAGCATCAGGGCGTCGGCGATGAGCACGCGGATCTCCTGCTCCAGGGACTCCATGCAACCTCCGGGGCCCCGTTCCGGGGCGTTCGACGGCTCGCGGGTATCGTACGCCATGGCGGACGACCACGCGGCGTGACGGCCGGTGCCGAGTGGTGACGACGCCAAGAGGGGGTTGCGCGGGATAGGAGGGGGGACGTCATGGGTTGCCGCCTCGACGGGCGCACCCCGCCCGAGCCGTGGAGTCCCGATGTCCGCACGTCCCTTGGTCCCGTGGTCGATGGTCCTCGCCCTGTCGTGGGGCGTCGGGGGTACGGCGTGGGCCGCGCCGGAGAACGTCCCTGCCGAGGGGGCCGCGGTCGAGCAGGCCGTCCCAGCGTCAACACCCGTCACGCCCTCCACGGTGCAGACCTACGCGATGCGTCAGACGTTCACGTCCCAGATGCGCAACCCCAACCCGATGTCCAACGGGGACTGGAAGTCCACCCGCACCAACACCTACGCGATCGTGCAGTGGACCGAGCAGGGCGGTGACGTCACCTACACCGAGAAGACCTGTGCCGTGACCACGGACCCGGTGTTCGGCGCCGAGACCATCTACACAGACGCCTTCGTCAACGCGATCGCGCTCCGCAACCGCACCGCCAAGCTGCTGGGCGAGGGCGACACCCGGCGCTTCGTGGCCGGGCCCTACCACCAGAGCTTCG
>JAUHWK010000097.1 GCA_030424555.1 bacterium
CGCCGCCTGTGAGGACACGCCGTCGGCCTGGCGAGCCCGCACCGTGTGGAACAAGGATCGCATCGTGCAGGCCCGTCAGGGAACGGTCGCGCTGGAGTGCCTGCGCCTGTACGGCGCGCCCTGCGACGAGGTCGGGGCGACCGCACCCCAGATCGGCACCTCCGCGCCGCCCGACGTGGCGGGCGCTCTCGACGACGACACCCTGTGGTGGATGGAGCTCCAGCGCTTCCGTCCGACCGCGGCGGCGGGCGCGCTGATGACGTGCTGGGGCGACCCGCGGGATCGGGAGGTCTCGACCGACGTGGGCGGGGACTGCGACGACACGCGCTCGACGGTCCACCGGGACGTGGCCGAGGGGCCGGACGACGTCGTCACCAAGATCGGCCTGCTCCTCGGGGCGGCCGAGGGCGTCGACTGCTCCACCTGCTACGACCGCATCGACAACAACTGCGACGGCGCGATCGACTGCAAGGATCCGAGCTGCGCGGTGTGCTTCGTGGGCGGCGGCACCGGCTGTGCCTCCGGCCGCGACGCGTGTGCGGATCCGGCGGAAGGGTGCGCGAGCGGCGGGGCCCGTCCGATGGCGGCGGTGCTGCTCGTGGTCGGGCTGCTCGGCCGCCGCCGCCGTCGCCGCTCGTCCGAAGCATGAGGGCGGGATGAACGCCGTGTACGACGGATCCCGTGGGCTGGTCCGCGCTCAGGGGATCCGGACGCAGGGGGCGTGGATGGAGGGCGTGAAGGGGCGGTCCGCTGGGTCCGCCCCGCAGCCGCTACCAGTCGTCGTCGTCGTCGTCGTCGTCGTCGTCGCTGCTGTCGAAGCCGCCGTCGTCCCCGCTGTCATCGTCGTCATCGTCGACGCCGAGCCCCTTGTTGATCAGCTTGGCGCACTCACCCGCCAGGGCCTCCGCCTCGCCCCGGTTGTCGAACGGGGCGATCAGGTGGAAGTTGTCGTCGGCGTCGGTCTTCATCACGACGTTGAACACCATGCCGCCGCTCTTGGCGCGGTCTGCGCGGATCAGGATCATCTTGACGGTCTCGGGATCGACGCAGGTGCCGTGCGGCAGAACCACGATCATGGGAACCTCCAGGGGAGGTCTCTGCTACAACACGCCGGCGGCGGTCCGCAACCGGCTTGGGAGGTGCGCCTTGGCTGACGTCTTGTTCGGCGTCGTGAAGGACAACGAGGATCCCGACGCCCTGGGGCGGGTGCAGGTGGAGCTGATGGACCACGGAGCCAGCATCGTCCTGCCTTGGCTGCGGGTGGTGCAGGGCTTCGCTGGCAAGAAGGGCGGGTCGATCGTGCTGCCGGAGAAGGGCGAGCACGTGGTCGTGCTGCGGGGGCCTGGGGACGCCACGGGCATGGTCGTGATCGGCTCGCTGTACACCGCCAAGACCAAGCCGCTCGCCACCGGGGGCGGCAAGGCGGGCGACCCCACCGTGCGGGGCCTGGTCACGCCGGGCGGGACCGAGGTCGCGGTGATCGACACCAAGGGCAAGGAAGCGGTCGTCGTCCAGACCAAGGACGCCAAGGTCAAGGTCCTGCTGGACGGCAAGAAGACCTCGATCGAGGTCAGCGCCGACAAGGACATCACGATCTCGGCCCCCAAGGGCAAGGTCACCGTCAAGGCCAAGGAGGCGATGGTCGACGCGGAGAAGGCCACCGTGAAGGGAAGCAAGAGCGGGGTGACGGTCGACGGCGGATCCAGCAAGGTGGCGGTCAAGGGCGGCAACGTGGAGATCAAGGGGTCTTCGGGCGTGAAGATCGCGAGCTCCAAGGTGGAGATCGGATGAGCGACGACCCGTCGGACTCCCTCCTCGTCCGGGCCGCGGGCAGGCCCGTGCTTCGTGCCGGTCGCGCGATCGTCCGCCCGCCGCCGTGGATCCAGTACGAGGAAGCCAAGGTGTTCGGATTACGCGGTATCCGCCATCCGGGAATTGCCGTGCGGACAATTCGCCAATTGGGTCCGGTGCGTCACGCGCTGGCCCAGCGCGCGGTGTGTGGGGTGATCGAGGTCCACGCACCGTTTTCCCCGGACGGCAAAGAAACCGGTTGATCGAATTGTTCGAAGGTGTTCCTGTCACGTCGCCGGTCGTGGACGGCCGGTGTGCTCGGCGTGTGTGCGGTGTTCGTGCTCACCCCGGGGAGATCCCTTTTCCGGAGGACGGTGACCCATGCCCGCCTACACCACGCCAGGCGTCTACATCGAGGAGATCAGCAACGGACCGCGCCCCGTCGCTCCGTCGTCCACCACGGACACGGGCTTCGTCGCGATGGTCACGCTGCCCAAGCAGGTCGTGCCCGGCACGTCCAAGGCCGCGGGCATGATGCTGCCTGGGACCGAGGCCACGCCGCTGCTGGCCTGGAACCGCGCGCTTGCGTTCCGTGCCCTGGGCGACGCCAACGGCGCCGCCGCGGCCGACGACGCCAAGGACAGCAAGGACGCCAAGGGCAAGGCCACCCCGGCCAAGTCCTCCGGGCCCGCCTCCTCCGGCAACAAGCTGCTCGACCTCGTCCATGAGGTCCTGCCGGGCAAGTGGACCGCGTCCTCGCCCTCCACCGCGCCCGACACCGTCGTGCTCCAGTCCGACGCCGGCCAGGCGCTGCGCCTCCCGGCCAACCGCACCCTGCTGTCGGTCAAGACCGCGGCCGACGAGTCCAAGTTCTGGGACCTGTCCTGGGGCGCCGACGAGCAGAAGGTGATGGAGCTCATCAGCGGCCACGCCCTCAAGCAGGACATCGCGCACAAGGGCGACCTGCCCAGCGTCGACCCCTCCGGCAAGCCGTCCAACATCGACGTGTCCAAGATCCACGACGCGATGCACAGCACCGCGATCGGGATCACGAACATGACCGGCTACGAGCAGTGGCGTCGTGAGTTCGGCCGCACCCTGTTCGAGCAGGTCCTGCTCGAGGCCAACAAGAAGATGACCTCCAGCCAGGCCGCGATGGCGTGGGAGATGCTCTCCCCGGCGGCCCGCGAGGCGTGGGACAAGTGGCTGCGCAGCCACCCGGGCATCCGTCGTCTGGAGATCGGCCTGATCGGCTTCTTCAGCAACGGCGGCTCCAACGCCTACATCGCCGCCGGCGTGCAGGAGCACGGCGCGGGCGGTCCGGCCAAGCGCGCATTCCTCGAGACCGCGTTCGACGGTGTCTCCGCCGTCGCGATGCTCGTCGCCCCGGGCCTCGACTTCTCCTGGCAGCAGGCGATCCTCGAGTACGCCGGCCCCAAGGGCCGCGGCGACCTGTTCGCCGTCCTGGAGACCCCCCGGTACCTCACCACGCAGAACCCGCGCGACATCGAGGTCGACGACTTCCGCTGGTGCAAGAACCAGGGCCCCTACGAGATGGCTCAGCTGCAGTTCCTGTCCGAGCCCAAGGCGGAGGAGCTGCGCTTCCTCGGCTTCAGCAAGGACGAGGTCCTGGACCGCTGCACCCCGCGTGACGACGCCGGCCACGGCGCCGTGTACGGCCCCTGGGTCATCGTGGAGAACCCGATCTCCACCGGTGCGCAGGACCGCTACGTCATCGCGCCCCCCGGTGGCCACGTCGTCGGCGTGATCGCCGGCACCGACCTTCGCGCGGGCGGCGGCGTTCACAAGGCGCCGGCCAACGAGCAGATGCTCGGGGTCGCCGAGCTCGTAACCAGCATCAGCGACCGCGAGCAGGGCGCGCTGAACATGAAGAACATCAACATCATCCGCCACCGTCCGGCGGCCGGCATCCGCATCTGGGGTGCCCGCACGGTCGGCGCGGACGCGCTGTGGACCTACGTCAACGTCCGCCGCCTGTTCCTCTTCGTCGAGCGCAGCGTCCGCGACGCCGTGCAGTGGGCGGTGTTCCTCCCGAACACCGACGAGACCCGCCGCACCCTGCGCGAGACCATCTCCGCCTTCCTCATCCGCCTGTACAACGAGGGGATGCTGGACGGTGGCTCCTGGCAGGAGTCCTTCACGGTCAAGTGTGATGGCGAGAACAACCCCGACATCGACGTCCGTTCCGGTCTGCTGACCGTCGACGTGTCGATCCGTCCGGTCTTCCCGGCCGAGTTCATCCGCATCCGCTTCCAGCAGGCCGCCATGCAGGTGGAGTGACCCTCCCCCTGCATTCGGCCTGTCCCCCACATCGTGTGAGCATTGACCTGAGGAGGTCCCATGCCTGTCCAGTACGACCTGAGCACCGACAACTACGTCGGTACCCACAACTTCCAGGTGAAGATCGAGGGAATGGACGAGATCAACACGGACTTCGTGTCCGTGTCCGGCGTCGTGAGCGAGTCGGAGGAGATCGAGTTCATGAACGGTGTCGACCCGTACGTCCGCAAGACGGCCGGCCGCGTCACCTACGAGCCCGTGGTCATGGAGCGCATCTACAAGGGCGTCGATGACTTCTACCGCTGGCGTCTCGAGGTCGAGAACGGCAACGTCGAGCGCAAGAACGTCACGGTCACCCTGATGGACGCCGCGTTCACCGCGCAGCGGTCCATGACCCTCGAGCTCGCCTGGCCGAGCAAGTGGGAGATGCCGGACATGGACGCCAACTCGTCGGGCCCGGCCATGGAGCGCATCACGCTCACGGTCGAGCGCGTCCGCGAGTCCGAGCCCTGATCACGCACCGTCGGGCCGCCCGCGCCATGGTGGTGCGGGGGGCCTGCGGGTCGTGTCCCATCACTGACCCCCACCAACCGAACGAACCGGGAGGGAGGGCATGAGCTCTCCAATGCCTCCCTCCCACCGAGAAGTCGTCGAGCTTCCGGTGGGCTGGGAAGACAAGGACGGCACCCTGCACAAGGAGGCCGAGGTCCGCGCGGTCACGGGCGGCGACGAGCTGTGGATCGGCATGTCGCCTCAGTACGCCCGTCACCCCAACGACCTCGTCTACAAGACGTTGCTGCTCAGCCGCACCGTCACGCGCCTGGGGCCCAAGACGTCCATCGATCCGAGCGACATCTCCAAGCTGCACGCGCTGGACGTGCGGGCGCTGGAGTACGCCGTGTACCGGGTCACCTACGGCGAGGAGAGCCTGCCTCCCGAGGAGGAAGACGGCCCGGGGGGGTGACGCTGGCCTACCCCGCGGAGATGGTGCGGTCGGAAGTGGCGTTCATCGCCTACCACCTACACTGGTCTCTCGCGGAGCTGCTCTCGCTCCCGCATCGTGAACGGGTGGCCTGGGTGGGTCAGGTGAGCGCCATGAACAAGAAGGTGCTCCAGCAAGCGTGACGATGCGGGAAAGGAGTCGGGAGCGGAGTGAGCCTCGTGAGCCGCCAGGTCAGCATCCGGGTCGGGGCCGAGCGCCCCGGGGTCGTGCGTGCAGAGCGCGCGCGGATGGTGTTGTGCGCGGTCGGTCCCATGGCGTGGGCCGACCCGGGCACGCAGTTCCGTCCGTTCGTGGTCGCGGAGCGCGGCAACCGGGACACGGGGCCGCACATCGCCCACCTGCGCCTGCCGCCGAGCGCCCGCCGCGAGCTGCTCCCCGGCCTGGCAGGGGCCCCGGGCTCACGGCTCCGCGACGCGCTCACGCTCGCCCATGCAGGCGGCGTGGACGCCGTCGACGTGATGATCGCCCGCGCGCCGGGCCTCACGCCCTGGGACCTGGCGTCGCCGGCCGCGGTGGGGCTGCTGGAGCCCATGTTGGAGAGCGTGCCGGGAACGGTCGTCTGCTTCCCCGATGCCTCGGGCCCGTCGCCGAGGGGCCGGATGGTGCCGCCGCCGGGCGTGCGCCTGGCCTCCCTGGTGATGTCGGTGCGGCGCTACGCCCAGGCGATCGCCGACCAGTGGCAGACGCTGGTGGTGGACCTGCCGCGCGTCGACAGCGACCTGCTGTACCGGGCCCTGGAGGACCTGGACGGCTCGGACGCGGCGTTGGTGGCGTGGCGGGGCGACGAGCGGGCCATCGCCAAGCACGGGTTCCGGCCGGGCTCCGCGCTGGTGGCGTCCTTGCTGGCCTCGTCGAGGATGCCGTCAGACAGCCTGGTCGGGCGAAAGGTGGCGCTGCCCGGAGGGCGTCCGGCCCCGGCGATGCGGCTGCATGATCTCGGTGTTCCCGTGGATCGAATCGGGGTTCCGGACGTCGCGGATCGCGCCACGGTGCCGCTGTCGCTCGACGCGCGTGGCGCGGTCGCGGAGGTCGTCTCCGAGCCGTCGCTTCGTCGGCCGGCCGGCACGTGGTCGCTGCCGATGCTGCGGACCGCCAAGCTCGTCCACCACCGGATCGTGGTGGCGTCCAACGCGTTCACCTTCCGGGAGGCGAACGAGGAACAGGCGTTGATCCTGCAAGCCGCGCTGTTGGAGGCGTTGGCGGATCTGGAGCGGCGTGGGATCATCGGGGGGAATGGCCCAGGGGACCGTATCGAGGTCCAGACCGCACCCTACCGAAACCCCGCCCAACCGGCCCTCGTCGCGTCGGTCACCGTGTTCCTGCGGCCCTGGCTGCAGCGGGTCCACGTCGATCTGACCCTGCGTCCGTCCGGTGTGTCGTTGGAGGTCACGTGAACTTCAGCGCCGACTCGATGATGCGCAGCATCCTCGACCAGAGCTCCCACATGTTCCACGTCATCGTGGGGCTGGATCCGCTCGGGAACTTCAGTGCGGTCGAGAACGTGGCCTACGAGAACGAGCCGTTCGAGTACGCCGAGCTCGGGCGAAACCACGCCCCGATCCGCCTGCCGTGGAACCCGGTGGGCAAGCCGGGCGACATCACGCTGCGCTGGGGCATGGTCGTCCGCTCCAAGATGTACAGCTGGATGAACGACGTGAAGGTCGGGCGGGACTACCGCAAGAGCCTGTACATCATCCAGCTCTCGCGCAAGCGCATCCCGCTTCGAATCTACCACCTCACCGGGTGCTTCCCGACCAGCTGGAAGTCCGCGGACTTCAACACCGAGCAGTCGGCCGGGGTGGGGACCGAGGAGCTGGTGATCGCCTACGATCAGATCGACCTGCTCAACCTCGGGCTGCTGTCGGCGGCCGTGGGCGGGATCATGGACCTGCTCCAGGACCGGTCGAGCAATGGCGTCGGGGACGCGATGCTCGAGGGCTACACCCAGGACTACGTCGGGACCCTCTCCAACGAGGACGAGGACAAGGCGCCGCCTCAGTACAAGTC
This sequence comes from bacterium, assembly GCA_030424555.1. Classification (GTDB taxonomy): domain Bacteria; phylum Myxococcota_A; class UBA796; order UBA796; genus JAUHWK01. Next base: position 7,103 of record JAUHWK010000097.1, read on the forward strand.
GCAGGCCGGCACCCTGTGGTTCCCGGCGATGACGCCCTACCTGCAGAACATCCTGTCGGGTGAGGACCTCATCGGCGGGGGGGAGGCGCCCGAGTCCGAGGAGCGAGAAGGGGAGGAGGTCGAGCGCTTCTCGTGGGAGAGCGAGGGCGACTACGAGTCCAACCCCGACGAGGGCGAGGACCAGGTGGGCGGCGGCGAGGCCCCGGAGTCCGAGGAGACGGAGGGGGAGCAGGCTGGCCGGTTCCGGTGGGAGTCCGAGGGCGAGTACGAGGGGGCGCCGAGCGACGAGCACACCATCCACGACATGAAGCTCTACGAGACCATCTGGGGCAACTCCGGCCTGTCGGAGGAGGAGCTCGCGGCCCGCGAGGAGGCTTGGGAAGCCCTCAAGGCGGCGTGGGCAGAACGGATGGGAGGAGGCTGACCGATGCGCCAGAAGGATGACATCGCCAAGGCCGAGCTCATCTGCCTCGACGTGAAGGGGTGGAAGTTCGAGTTCCCGTTCAACCCGGAGGCGTCCAGCTTCTCGCTGTCGCGCAGCGTGTCCTGGAACCCGGGGGGTGCCTCGGCCGACGGCTGGGGCGGTCCGCTGGAGTACGACGACGGCTCCCCCGACGAGCTGTCGTTCGCGATCCTGCTGGACCAGTCGGTGCTGGGAGAGATCGATCCCGCCGATGTCCTCGGGATGGAGAAGGCGCTGCTGTCCGCGCTCGCCAGCTTCTTCGGGCCCTCCAAGAACGAAGACAGCGTCCTGCCTGCCATCCAGGAGCTGTACCGGCTCACCCTGCCCATCCAACCGGCGGAGGCCACCGACGACCCGCTCGACGTGCGCCCTCCAATCTGTGCCTTCGTGTGGAAGGACTTCGAGTTCATGGGGGCGGTGACCAGCATGGACGTGGAGTTCCTGCTGGTGGACTCCGACGGCACGCCCAAGCGCGCCAAGGTCACGATGAAGATGAGCGGACGTGCGTTCTCCGGCGGTCTCGACCTCGAGAAGTTCCTCAAGGCCGAGTACAAGCTCGTCAAGGGCAAGGACTGGACCCGGCCGTTCGGGGAGTCCCGCGACGACATCCTCAAGCTGTTGAGCTGAGCCATGTCGACGGCGGTGAAGCTCAAGCTGGACGGCAAGGACGACGTCATGCAGTACGTCGAACGGGTCGAGTACATCGAGGCCCTGGACGCCCTGGATGCCCTGGTCGTCGAGGTGCGGGTGCCGTCGCACGACGACGCGGCCGGGGTCCAGAAGCTGATCAAGCTGGGCGGGGAGTGGTCGGTCGAGCTGCAGGAAGATGGCAAGAAGGTCGGCGATCCCGGGGAGGGCGACATCCTGGAGGTGCGGCACGCGCTGCGCCGGCGGGGTGGGTACCAGATCCACGTCTCGGGGCTGGACGTGCTCCACCGGCTGCGCGGCAACCAGCCCGCCAAGGTGTGGGAGGAGACTAGCCACGCCGACCTGATCAAGGAGATCGCCAAGCGCAACAAGCTCACGGCGGACGTGAAGGGGGTCGACACCACCAAGCGCGTGATCTTCGAGCCCGACGTCAGCGACGCGGTGTTCCTGCGCAACCTGTGCCGGGAGCACCACTTCTCCGCCCACATCCTCAAGGGCAAGATCACGTTCGAGGCCTACAAGCCCGCAGGGGCGGCGGTGAAGGTGGACTGGACCGACGGGGTGCACGAGCTGCACCTGCGCGCGTGCCTGGACAACATGGCGGGGGAGGCGGTCGTGTACGGCTACGACCTCGACCAGGAAAAGGCGTTCGAGGGCAAGGCCACCTCCAGCATCCTCGCCAAGACGTCGGGCGGCGACACCGGGGTCGCGCTGTCGGAGAAGGCGTTCGGCAAGCGCAAGGTGCTGCTCCACCACGCTGCCTACCTCGCCCCCACCGCCGCCAAGGCGCGGGCCGAGGCCGAACTGCTGTCGCGGGCCGACGAGTTCGTGCGCGGCACGGTCGTGTGCGAGGGGGCGCCGGCGGCACGGGCGGGCCGCAAGCTCACGATCGAGAACGCCCCGTGGCCCTGGGCCGGCAACTTCCTGATCCGCGAGGTCCGCCACATCCAGGACCGCGGCCGTGGCTACCGAACCCGCATCGGCTTCATGTCCGACAGTCTCCCGAAGGCCTGACGATGTCCACCGTCTACCCCACCCATCCTGCTGCGAACCCGGCGCTGTCGCTCGCACCCGTGCGTGAGACCACCGATCCGATCGGCGGCCTCGCCCACCGGATCCGGATGGTGCTGGAGACGCCGCCGGGCCGACTGCCGTGGCGGCCGGACTTCGGGGTCGACCTAGACGGGGTCGCGGGCGGCCCGGCCACCACCACCCGCCTGGACGAGGCCCGGTTGCGCATCCTGGCGGCGCTGGAGCGTTGGCTCCCCGACGTCACGGTGCGGTCCTGTGAGGTCGGCCTCGCGGCGCTGGAGCGCATGGACCCGTCGGATCGCACCATCCCCACCGCCGAGCGGGCCCTCGCGGGCCAGGCGGTCGGGGCCACCCTCGAACTTCGGCTCGTGCTGGAGACGGACGTCGGTCCGGTCTCGTTCGAAGCCACCCTGACCCCGTAGGCTGCCATGCGCGTCCCGCCCCCCCCCACCCTTCGCATCGACCGCGCCGACCTGCTGCGCGACCTCGTGGAGCGCCTCGAGGACAAGGCCCCGGACGCGATCCGTCGCGATCCGACCGACCCGGCGTGGCTGGTGCTGGAGGAGTCGGCCTGGATGGTGGAGGTGCTCAGCGAGCAGCTCGACGAGTATCCGTGGGCCGTGGTCCAGCAGCTCGCCCACCTGCTGGGGGTGTCGCTGCGTCCGGCCCGTCCCAGCGTGGGCGTGGTGGCCCTGGAGGCGCTGTCGGACGGCCGGGTGGTGGCGCCCGCGTCCGCGGTGCCGTGGCGCTTCGTCACCCTGCAGACCGAGACGGCGGGGCTGATCGAGTTCGAGCTGGCGGAGCCCGAGGTTCCGGTGATGCCGGCGACGATCGCGGGCCTCGCGCGGCTGCGCGACGGCGAGCTGTGGCGGGTCACGCCGGGGCCGTCGCCAGAGCTTCCCGGGCAGGTGGCTTGGGGGGCCGAGGAGGTCCGGTCGGGGGTGTTCTCCAAGGAGGTCTTCCAGTACCGCTTCGTGAGCACCGATCCCGAGGCGCTGGTCAAGCAGATCGAGGCCGCCCACGCGCGGTGGTTCGAGGAGCGCCCGCCCGGCTGGCTGTCGATCGAGGTCGGCACCACCGACGATGGCGTGCTGGTGCAGGCCGTGCTCGATCCCAACCTCGCGTTCGCGGGGGCCCCGGAGGAGGGCGGCGACCTGTCCGGCCCGTGGCGTCCGCTCGACGAGAGCACGTGGACCCCGCCGGTGCGGGTCCACGACCACCCGGTCCTGCCGGTCTCGCTGCGCAACACCCGTCCGATGCGGCTGGAGGAAGACCGGATCTTCGTGCCGGGCGTGCCGTCCAACATGCTGGTGGACGAGCTCCTGGTGCGGGACGCCCGACCGGCCCCCGACGATGTCCCCAAGGGGATCTGGCGCACGCTGGTCCACTTCGAGCGCAAGCTGGCGTCCCTGCGGCCGGAGATCCGGCGCGGGGTGGTGGTGCCCGGCGGCGGGACGGAGCCGTCCTGGGTGGACGACGCCCTGCGCGGCGGAGGCTGGTTCCGGGTGGCGGAGCGCGCGGATCAGTCGTTCGCCCACATCGCGTTCGACGCCGGACGGTCGGCGCGCACGCTGCGGGTGGCGTGGATGCACGCGGGCGAGGCGGATCGGGAGATCCAGGCGTTCGCCCTACTGGACGGCACCGGGATG
>JAUHWK010000098.1 GCA_030424555.1 bacterium
CTGCACACGATGGTCGCGCTGGGGGACATGGGGGGGCTGGAGCTGGGCGGCGTGCTGTTCGCCACCTGGGCATACCAGTTCGTGCTTGGGAGGGTGATCGGCGACCACGACGAGGACATCGAGTTCCTCTGCGACGACGTCGGGGCCCAGGCCGCGGGGGTGATCCCGGCGATCAACACGGAGCTCAAGCTGGCGGTCGACATGGAGACGACCACGCGTCTGCAGCGCATGCTCACCGAGGCACACCAGGACGTGCCGATGGGGCAGCTGCTGCGCGCGTACGAAGAGGCGGTCCCGTTCGGGAAGATGGACGAGGCGGAGCTCAAGCGCACCGTGGCGGGGGCGGTGCGGGACAGTCGACAGGGGTCGGGCGAGCTGTCGGTCTCCGGCTACATCGCCTTCGTGATGGGGACCTCGGAGGGCGGCGATCTGGACCCTGGGCCGCAGGAGATGCCCGAGGTGCTCAAGCCGGTGGACGCACCGCTGCTCACCTGGGATCGCTCCGCGCTGGCGTCGGGGGAGGGCCTGGACGAGGCCGCGATCGCGGCGCTGTGCGCGCAGATGGAGGCGAAGCCCGACCACCTGGTGGTGGACGTGTACTGGGAGCAGGGCCTCCGCTACGGCGGGGTCCACCCCAACGTCACCCGGCGCGTGCTGTACCTGTGGAAGAACCGGGCCGCGATCGAGGCGGACGCCCGGCGCACAATCGCCGCGTCCCAGACCTAATCCTCAGGCGCCCTCGGCCGCCCGCCACAGGTACCAGCTCGCCGCGCTGCGCCAGGGGCCCCACACCGTGGCCCGCGCCGCACACACCGAGGGGGTGGGGGGCGTGGCGAGGCCGTCGATGGCGGCGATGCCCTTGCGCAGGCCCAAGTCGCCAGGGGCGAACACGTCGGGCCGTCCGAGCCCGAAGATCAGCATCATCTGCACGGTCCACACCCCGATCCCGCGGATGTCCGTGAGGGACGCGACGATCGCGTCGTCGTCCATCCGGTCCAGGGCGTGATCGTCGGGCAGCCGGCCGTCGAGGGCGTGGGCGGCCAGGTCCCGCAAGGCCGCGACCTTGGCGCGCGACAAGCCGACGCCCCGCAGGGTGGCGTCCTCGGCGTCTCGCACCCACATGGGCTCCACCCGTCCCCCGGCGGCCTCGAGGAGGCGCCCGTGGATGGTGTTGGCGGCCTTGGTGGACAGCTGCTGGGCCGTGATCGCGCGGACCAGGCTGTCGTGGACGGGACGGCGCGCCCGGGTGGCGAGGCCACAGGGCCCCACCCGGTCGACCACCGCGGCCAGGGCGGGATCGACGGCGCGCAGGTGGGTGACGGCGGCGTCGACGTCCCAGGGAACACCGGTGGTCACGGCACCACGCCCAGCGCGCGACCGACCTCGGTGAACGCCTCGACGGCGCGCTCGAGCTGGGGCCGGGTGTGGGCGGCGCTGAGCTGCACCCGGATGCGTGCCTTGCCCTGGGGAACGACCGGGTAGCTGAACCCGATCACGTAGATGCCTCGTGCGAGCAGGGCATCGGCCATGCGGGACGCGAGGGAGGCGTCGCCCAGCATCACGGGGACGATCGGGTGGGTGCCGGGCCGGATGTCGAACCCGGCGCGGGTCATCGCCTCACGGAAGTACGCGGTGTTGTCGACCAGGCGCGCGCGCAGGTCCGCACCCTGCTCCAGGCGCTCGAAGGTGGCGAGCGCTGCGCCCGCGATCACCGGGGCGAGCGTGTTGCTGAACAGGTACGGCCGGCTGGTCTGGCGGTACAGCTCGATGATCTCGGCGGGGCCCGTGGTGAACCCACCCGAGCTTCCGCCGAGCGCCTTGCCGATCGTGGACGTGATCAGGTCGACCCGGTCGAGCACGCCCTTGTGCTCGGAGGCCCCGCGGCCGGTGGGACCGAAGAACCCGGTGGCGTGGCACTCGTCGACGTGGACCATCGCGCCGTGCTTGTCGGCCAGATCGCAGATCCGGTCGAGCTGGGCGATGTCGCCGTCCATGCTGAACACGCCATCGGTGGTGATCAGGATGCGGCGGGCCCCGGCCTCACGCGCGGCGGTGAGCTGGGTGTCGAGATCGTCCATGTCGTCGTGGGCGAACCGGTAGCGGGCGGCCTTGCACAGGCGGATGCCGTCGATCATCGAGGCGTGGTTCAGCGCGTCGGAGACGATCGCGTCCTCCTTGCCCAGCAGCGGCTCGTACAGGCCGCCGTTGGCGTCGAAGCAGGCCGCATACAGGATCGTGTCCTCCTTGCGGTGGAACCGGGCGATCGCGTCCTCGAGCGCCTTGTGCAGGTCGAGGGTGCCGCAGATGAACCGGACGCTCGCCATCCCGAGCTTGTACCGATCCAGCGTCTGCTTGGCGGCGTCGACCAGGGCCTCGTCGTCGGCCAGCCCCAGGTAGTTGTTCGCGCAGAAGTTGAGGACTTCCTGGCCGCCGGTCACCCCGATGGATGCGGACTGGGGCGTGGTGATCACGCGCTCGGACTTGAAGGTGCCGGCGTCGCGCATGGCGTCGAGCTGGGCGGACAGGTCGCGACGGACGTCGTCGGGTAGCATGGGGGCTCCAGGGCGAGGCGGAGGCGGTAACCCCACCGTTCGAGCCCGTCGGGGGTGGTGTCGATGCGCGGGTCGGAACGGTTCGGGACGCGCGCGGATGCCATCGGATTCTGGCTCGTGGTGACCGTCGCCCTGCGGGTCCTGGACGTGGCGGGGCACGGGTTCACGCCCGACGAGCTGGGGCACATGACGCCGGGCGGGCCGTGGGCGCAGTGGGGAAGCGAGGAGACGGCGAGCAATCCGCCGCTGTTCCGGGCGCTGATCAGCCTCGCGGGGGATCCGCTGGCGCGGGCGGAGGTGGGACGGGTCCTGGCGTGGATCGCGAGTGGGGTGGCTGCGGTGGTGATGGCCTGGGGGGTGCCGTCGACCGGACGGCTCGCGGCGTGGCTGGCCCCCCTGCCGTTTGCGATCCTGCCGGTGATCGTGCGGGCGACGGGGGAGGCGCGCGCGTATGCGCTGTGGGCGGCGGTGGCGGCGGCGTGGCTGGTGGTGGTTGCGCGCTGGTGGGACGACGAGGACCCACAGCTCGCCCCATGGGTGGCCGGCCTGGCAGCACTGTTGCCGTGGATCCACCACCTCAGCGGACCCTGGCTGGCCCTGTGTGGCCTCGGGGCGCTCGGGATCGATCGCCGACGGGGCCTCGCCTTGATCCAGCGGCTGGTCCCGGCCGGCGTGCTGGCGTTGCCGCTGATCCTTCGCGTGGTGTGGGCGGGACAGGGCCCCCGGATCGCGGCGAGCACGGGGCCTGGCGCGCGGCTCATCGAGGTCGTCACCCTGTCCGCGGGGCCCGCGCCCTGGGATCTCCTCGTGGGGGGCGTGGTGATCCTGGGGACGCTCGCGGCAGGTGCGAGGGCGACGCCCGGACCGGTGCGTTGGCTGTGGGTGGCCTGGGTCGCGACGTGGGCGGTGCTGCCAGCGGTCCACACGGTCCACGTGGTGCGCCCCCCCGCGAACACGATGGCGGTGGTGCCGTTCGGGGTGTGGTTCGCTGCGTGGGTGGGCAGCCTTCAGGCCGCGTGGGTCCGCCGCGGGGTCGGGATGGGGATGGCGGGGCTGTTGGTGGCGGTGGCGGCGGTGCAGGCCCCGAGGGCGGGCACGGTGCCGGGGTGGGGGACGCCGGATGGGGCCCGCTGGGTCGCGCAGTGGCTGCTGGACGCGGCGCCCGGGGACGTGGCGATCTCGCCGCCGCACTGGGCGGGGGTGGTGTGGGTGACGGCCACGGACCGTCCCACCGCGGAGATCGTCGGCACGGGCCCGTGTGCGGGACGGGGAGACTGCGTGGCGATCGGGGACCGGCGGGTGATCGCGGGCCGCGACGACGGCGAGGGGGTGGCGTGGCGCGTCCACCTCGGACCAGGCCCCGACTGGCCGGCGTCGTGTGTTGCGGTGGACGGAACCCCGGCGGGGGTGGAGGTGGCCTGGTGTGCCCCGTGAGCGGGTGCGCCCGATGGGGGCCGCGACCGGGCAGAGGACAGGGTACGACGCGGCCGGAGGGCGTGTGACGGACAGACGGACGATCGCCGGCGTGCTGCTGTCGGCGCTGCTGATGGCCGCCGTGACCTGGGCCGTCCGCGCGCCGCGTGGGGTCCACGCCTACACCTCCGACGAGGTCGGACACTTCTTGGAGGGGGGCTTCGTCGAGCAGTTCATGGCGGAGGAGACCGGCGTGAACCCGCCGCTGTTCCGCGCGATGACCGCCCACGCGCCGACCGCGGGCGATCGGGTGGAGAAGGGCCGGGCGATCAGCCTCGAGAGCAGTGCGGTGGCGGCCTTCCTGCTGGTGATCGTCGGCTGGCTGACCACGGGCCGGGCTTGGGCGGGGGTGTTTGCCGCCCTGCCGTTTGCGCTGGTGGAGACCTCGGTGCGGGCCACGGCCCAGGCGCGGGCGTACGGCCTGTTCGCCGCGGCGACCGCGCTGTTCCTGGTGGCGTTGCACGCGTGGGCCCGCCACCCGGACGACCGGCGGGCGATCGCAGGCGTGGCGCTCGCCGCCGTGCCGCTGCCCTGGATCCACTACATGGCGGTGCCCTGGCTGTTGCTGGTGGGGATCGGGGTCGCGTGCCTCGATTCCCGCTGGCGGCGTCTGCCGCTGTGGCTGGGGGTCTCGGCGGTGACCACGCTGCCCTTGGTGTGGCGCGTGCTGGAGGCGCCTGGCAGGCGGGTGCCGCCGATGGAGCGGTGGACGGACCTGCTGGACGGGCTGTTCGGGTGGCAGCACAAGGCGCCTCTGATCCCGGGCTGGGACCCGCCATCCTGGCTGATGGACGGGCGCCCGTCCCTGCTGACCCCGTGGGTGCTGCTGGCGATGGGGATCCCGCTGCTGGGGATCCGGCGCCTCGACCCGTCGGTGCGGGTGCAGGCGGTGGCGGCGTGGACGGTGCCGTGCCTGCTCGTCGCGCTCAACACGATGCAGGCGGTGCGGCCGCCGTCGCTGGTGTTCCTCCTGGTGGTCGCCGGTCCGTTGATGGCGGCGGGACCGACCCTGCTCCCCAAGGCGTGGCAGGGGGTGTTGGTCGCCCTGGCCGTCACCGCGGGCCTGGCGTGGCCCCAGGTCGAGCGGGCCCGTCGGGGCCAGGACCAGCCCTACCTCCACCCGGACGCGGTCCGGGCGATGGCCACCTTGATCCGAGACGATCGGCTCCCGCCGGGGGATCTGGTGGTCCATACCCGCGGGATGTCGGTGTCGTTCGGACTGTACCTGACCGGGCGCCTGCCCTCGACCCTCCCGCGCGATCCGCGCTGTGGCGACGATCCGGACTGTGTGGTGATCCGAGGTCGCCGGGTGTTCGCCCGCAACGCGGTCGTCCCGGAGGCCCGGTGGGTGATCGACTTCACCTTCCCCGACCACCACCTCCCCGGCTGCGTCCCCTGGCCTGACGCCCCGCCCGGTGCGGAGGTGTTCGACTGCGCCGCCGTGCTGCCTGAGGAGGACCCCGCGGGTGGGCAGGCGTCCGCGGAGTAGAACGGACGACGGGGCTTGGCGCGTGGTACAACACCGGACCGCGTCGCACGGGAACGGAGGACGCAACATGGTGCGTGGACACTGGACGATCGGGACGGCCGCCGCGCTGGCGCTCGTGGGGTGCTCGGAGCGCGGGGTGCTCGACACCCGCGAGATCCCGGATCTGGCGTTCGCCGTGACGTCGCCGACGTACGGGGCGTTCGCGGGGAAGGGCCCGATGATCGTGACCGGCACCGTCGGCACGCCGGACGCGGTCGTCCTCGTGGAGGGTACGCCCGCCACCATCGCGGCCGATGGCACCTGGACTGCGCGCGTCCCGTACGACCGCGCGTGGCGCAACATCGACATCGAGGCCAGCTACCGGGACGAGGCGGCGACCGCGCGCATCCCCACGTTCGCCGGCTTTGATCCGGTGGAGTCCTGGCCTGGAGCGCTCACCCTGCGGCTCACGGGCGCCGGTCTGGAGGGCATCGGGTCCCTCCTGGGCGGGCTGGTCGACAGCTTCCTCACCGAGGAGTCGCTCGCCGAGCTGATCCCCCCGATCGAGCAGGACGGGATCTCCGGTCAGCTCACCGGGTTCGAGGCCGCCCCCGTCGAGGTGGCGCTCACCCCCACCGCCGACGCGCTGGAGATCGGGTTCGCGCTGCGCGACGTGCTCCTCGTGTTCGACCTCACCTTCCAGATCGGCGGTCAGCCGCAGACCGTGCCGGTGGGGCTGGGGATCGAGGAGGCCGCGCTGTCGCTGTCGCTCGGGCTGGACGTCGCCGACGACGGCACCCCCATGCTGGCGATCGGCGACCTGGTGATCGACCTGTCGGTCCCCACGCTTGCGTTCGGTCAGGCCGACCTCAGCTGGATCGCCGACCTCCTCAACGGCACGGTCGACCTCGGGCAGCTCCTCACCGACGCCCTGGCGCAGGGCCTGGGCAACGGCAACGCCATCCCGCTCGGCGGTCCGATCGCGTTCGAGCAGGACCTGTTGGGGACGCCCCTGTCGCTGCGGCTGGACGACCTCGCGACGGACTCCCAGGGCCTGGGCGTCAAGCTCGGCCTCGGCCTCGGCACCCCGATCCCCGACGATCTCGGGGCGATCCCGTTCCCGGTTGGGACGGGCACGCCGGCGCCGGATCTGTCGGTGGGCCTGCACGATGGGGTCTTGCAGGGCCTGCTCACGTCCGACCTGCTCGACCTGCTGGAGCAGGACATCCAGCTTCCCGGGCTTCCCGGCGAGCTCCTCGGCAACCTGGTCCGGTCGCTCCCCGGTGGCGACCAGGCGCCCGAGTCGGCGGGATGGTGCCTGCAGCTCACCCCGGGCGATGCGCGGCTGGCGCGGTTCGGCCGGTCGATGGAGGCGAGCCTCGTCAACATCTACCTGCCCGATGCCACCCTCACGTTCGCCACCATCCCCCCGGGCTCCTCCAGCTGCGAGCCGTGGCTGACGGCGGGGCTGGCGCTCCAGGTGGGCGTGGGGCTCGACGGCACGGCCCTCGACCTCGACATCCAGGCGCCTGAGGGCACCATCTACCAGTACGGGGCCGAGGGCTACGAGGATCCGGAGCAGGAGGAGCGGGTGATCAGCCAGCTCGCCGGCCAGCTTCAGGGCCTGCTCAACCTGCTCGGGGGCCTCGGCGGCGATCTGCTCGACCTCGGCAGCCTGCTCGGCGACCTCGGCGGCGACATCCCGCTCGACGGGCTGAGCCTCGCCATCCGTCACCAGGGCCAGGCCAAGGACGCGTCGGGTCAGGCCATCGAGGGCATGTCCGAGATCGGGATCGGCCTGTTCGGCGGCGACACCGACGTCGAGTAGGCCTCAGCGGCGGCGCCGCCGGCCGATGAGCGCACCCACCAAGACCCACCCGCTCAGGGCGGCGACCCCGGGGAGACCCGGGCCTGCTTGCCGGCAGCTGCACCCGAACTGGACCGTGCCGGGGCCGGCGAGGTCCGTGTCGCCCGTGGCGCGGTCGGTGTCCGCACCCAAGGCCGTGTCGTCGACGAGGGGATCGGTATCACTGGGTTGGGTGCCGGGGTCGTTGTCGGCCGAGACGACCGTGAGGGGGACGATGCGGGTGTTGTTGGTCTCGTCCAGCTCGTCGACGGTGTTGGGGTCGTCGGTCGTGACGTGCAGCCAGGCCTGCCCTGATCCAGCGGTGGTGGGGACGGTCCCGGGGATGGTGACGTAGGTGGGCGTGGCGGCGCCGGTGGCGAGGGTGCGGGCGCTGTCGCGGCCCACCTCCTCGGTGGCGGAGTCGGGGCGGTCGGAGGTGGACCAGCGCACGACGGTGATCACGCCGCTGGCCGGGTCGGTGCCGACGTTGCGCAGGCCGACTTCGATGTCGAAGGCATCGCCCGGCGCCACCTGGACGGGGCCGGCCGCGCTGGAGACGACCAGGTCGGCCTTGTCGGGGGGCGGGACGGCCACCACGGTGATCGTGCCGACGCCGACGTTGTTGGACTCGTTGCCCTCGTCGACGACATCGGCGGCATCTGCGACCACCTCGACCTGGGCCACGCCCAGCGCCGCGCCCGCAGGGACGCTGCACCCGGTGATGCCGCCGGTGCGGTTGCCGCCGCTCGCGACGGTGGCGACCGAGGCGGGGCCGCACAAGCCGGTGGTTCGGGTCGCGTTGGCGTCGATGAAGTCGACCCGCAGGGTGGAAGCGCCGGCCTGCACGCCGTTGGAGGCGTTGCGGACGGTCCAGTCGAGCGAGAAGCCGGCCCCACGCTGCACCGTGGACGGCACGGAGACCTCGGCGGTGAGGTCGGCCTTGGCGGCGGCGACGACGTCGATGCCGGTGGAGGTCGTGTCGTTTCCGGGGCTGCTGTCGTCGCTGCTGGCGTCGGGGTTGACCTCGCCCCAGAGCGCGTAGGTGCCCGGGCTGGTGCCGCCGGGGATGGCGCACCCGGTGGGGTTGAGCGTCACCTGGGCTGACGGGTTCAGCGCGGGCAGGGCGATCGAGCACACCTCGGGATCGGACGCGTCGAACGTCCCGTCGCCGAACAGGATCCGGGCGGTGGTGGCGGTGCTGGCCTCGTCGCCGTCGTTGCGGGCGACCATGGACAAGGCCACGGCCTGGCCCGAGGTGGCGGTGGCCGGTCCAGACACGCTCACGGCGACCAGATCGGGGCCCGTGGGGGTGGTCCCGCCGATCGAGACGGGATTGGCGGCCTCGTTGTCGCCCCGGTCGGGGTCGGTGCCGTACACGACCAGGCTGGCGACGAGGTGGGTCGCGTTGGTCGCCGTGGCCGGGAAGGTACACGTGGTGGTGGTGCTGTCGCTCTCGCCGGGGTCGAGGAGGTAGTCGTCCAGCGTGCTCGGCAGGTAGCAGAGGAACTCGTCGGTGGTGTGGTACACGGCGTCGCTGGACGCCCGGATCACCACGAACGCCTCGCCGTACACGGTGTCGTTGTTGCGGACCGTGGCCGAGACCTGGACGCTGCCGCCCAGGGTGGCGGTGGGGGGACTGGTGAAGCTCACGAGCTCCATGTCCTGGGCCGCGGCGGTCCCCGACCAGGCCAGCGCGGTGAGCAGCATCGCAGGCAGGGCGCGGTGGACCTGGGTGTGGGGATGCATGCGTTCCTCCCGGTGGCGGGAGGGTACCTGTGGCGTCACAGGATCGCCACGAACCGCGGGGGGCCCTGACATCCCGTCGACGGACCTTCCGGGCCGCAAGTAGCGGGTTACCCGCGCGGCCCCCGAGGAGGTCCCATGCCCGTCATCGCGATGACCGTCACCGACAAGCAGGCGCACGAGCGCACGGACCAGCTGTTCATCTACCGGTTCGAGGCCCCGGGCCTGGAGCCGCGCACGGTCGTCGCCAACCTCACCAACGTGTACGCGGTCGGGGACGTGGTGGGGATCGCGCAGGTCGGCACCCAGCTTCCCGAGGTCGAGATCGTCCCCCGCAAGGTGTTCGGGATCGACTCTGCGGGCATGGCGATGGGACCGGTCGAGGCCGAGCCAGGGGCGGACGTGACCGACCGGTTCGAGGCCGATGCCCCCAAGCGTCGGTTCAAGCTCGTGTTCGAGATCGAGGGGGAGGACCACTACCCGGAGCGCCTGGAGAAGGCGCTGCGCAAGGCGCTCGGCAAGGGCGAGGGCGTGCTCGCGGGCCACGAGGTCGTGGGCCCGGCGTCCGAGGACTGATCCAGCCGCGGTCGGGTCCGGAAACCGGCCGCTGGGGTCCTGGAGATCAGGCGGCGGTCTTGGCCAGGTAGGGACGCCAGCTCGCCGGAACCCGTCCCTTCGCCCACAGCTCGGCGGGGCGGGGGATTCGGGGCGTCACCCGCAAGGTCATGTGGGCTTCCTCCGGGGTGCGCGCGGCCTTGCGGTGGTTGCAGGGCGGACACGCGGCGACGACGTTGCGCCAGCCGTTGACGTCGATCGAGCGTCCCTCGTGGTCCACCACCTTGCCGCGCACGGCACGAGACCGCGGGACGACGTGGTCCATCGTGAGGACCTCGCCGGGCTCGAGCTCGGTGTGGGACAGGCCGCAGTATGCGCAGCGGTGGCCGTCGCGGAGCAGGACATTGTGCCGGGTGGGACCGGGCACGGGACGGACCGGCACGTAGCGGCGAAGTGCGATCACCGCGGGCCACGGGAGCTCCAGCCGGGCGGAGCGCACCCGCCGTCCGGGCACCGTGTCGACCACCATCGCCTGATCGCGGACGACGAGCCCCACGGAGTGCTGCCAGGACAGCGTCTTGAGCGGGGTGAAGTCGGCGTTGAGCAGCAGGACGGCAGACATCGGGACTCCGTGGCCGGCGGGGGGCGGAAACCACTGCGCCCCGGGCCGTGGACACGGCACCGGGGCGCAGGGGGACAGGTTCAGGCAGGCGGGGTCACCTCGACCGCGGGGCGGCGACCCCACGACGAGGTCGCGGGGTCCTGAGGGTGGAGCGGGTGACAGCGTGGGGCAAGGACGCCTCCGAGGAGGACGGAGCGTACGCAACGCGGATCGGCCTGTCAACCGGGGTTTCAGGCCGATCGAACCGCGCCTAGCGGGCCCTGGCTCAGGGGGTCTGGAGGACCACGAACTCGGCGGGGCCTGCGGTGCCGGGGGCGGTGCCGGTGATGATCACCTGCAGGCTGGGGTGCTCCGGGTAGCGGACGCCCACGGCGAGATCGAGGGCGTCGGGCACGGCGGGCAGGGGGGGTGCGGCCTTGCCGAACGCGTCGCGGGCGGGCGTGCCGGTGAGCGTGGCAGCCAGGCGAAACAAGGGGGTGGCGGCGCCGTCTTCTCGGACGGTGCCGGTGCCGGTGGTGGTCAGCGAGAAGCTGTCGTCGTCCGTCGAGACCACCATGTCGGTCGGGTAGGACCACGCGACGGGACCACACCGGTCCAGCAGGTCGGGATCGGTGACGCCG
>JAUHWK010000099.1 GCA_030424555.1 bacterium
CGGCGTCGTCGAGACCGACACGGACGAGACCGACGACACGGACGAGACCGACACGGACGAGACCGACACCGGCGTCGTCGAGACCGACGACACGGACGAGACCGACGACACGGACGAGACCGACACCGCCGTCGTCGAGACCGACACGGACGAGACCGACGACTCCGACACCGGCGACTCGTCCGACTCGTCCGACTCGGGCGAGACCGACGACACAGGCGACTCCTCGGACTCCGCCGACACGGCCGAGACCGACTCCGGCCGCTTCGAGACGGACGACACGGACGACGACCCCGGCAAGCCCGGCTGCCGTGGCTGCAACGCCAACGCCGGTCCGAACGGCGCCCTGCTCGGCGCGCTCGCGGTCCTGCCCGTCGTGCTGACCCGCCGTCGTCGGAGCCACCGGGCCGCCTGACCCAACCGGTCCGATGGCCTCTCCTCGGCGCGGTGATCCTCCCTGGGTCACCGCGCCGTTGTGCGTCTGGGGACCGCCGCGTGGTCGTGCCTTCCGAGACGGGTCTGCGAGCGAAGAGCCAACGGTCCGCGAACGATCCGCCCTCGATCAGCAGTCTGGCCACCCGAGCACGGCGCGGCCCTGGCCGGGACGCCACGCCACCCGCAGCCGTGCCTGCACGTAGGCGATGCCCTCTCCGACCGCGTCGGCGAGGGCCATCCCGCGGGCCAATCGGGCAGCGATCGCCGAGGACAGCGTGCAGCCCGTCCCATGGAAGGGCCCGCCGCCCACCCGCGCACCGATCCAGCGACGGGGCGCAAGATCCGGACGGAGCAGGACATCGACCACGTCGTCCGTGTCGACGTCTCCCCCGGTCACCAGCACGGCCGACGCCCCCTGGGCTCCCACCAGCCGCAGCGCTTCTGGCAAGTTGGGGGTGAGCACGGTCGCCCGCGGCAGGAGCAGCCGGCGAAGCGCGTCCTCAGCCGACGCATCGAGCAGGCGATCCCCACTGGTCGCCACCATCACCGGATCCACCACGATCGGGACGTCCCCCAGGGCGTCCAGGCTGTCTGCGACGCCCTCGACCAGCTCAGCCGTCCCGAGCATCCCCACCTTGACCGCCGCCACCTTCATGTCCTGGGCGACCGCGGCGATCTGAGCGGCCACGGCCTCGGGAGGCAAGGCGTCGACGCGGGTGACGCCGCGGGTGTTCTGGGCGGTGACGGCCGTGATCGCGGTGGTCGGGAACGCCCCCGCATCGCGGATGGCCTGGACATCCGCCTGGATCCCCGCGCCCCCCCCGCTGTCGGATCCTGCGATCACCAGGACGATCGGACGCTTCGGCATGGTGCCCCCGAGGTTGACGACGTGCCCCGGCCCCATTAATCGCGCGGGGTCGTTTCGCCCCTTGGAGCATCCCATGAAGGTCGCCAACTCGTTGCGTGCGCTCAAGAAGCGCCACAAGGACTGCCAGATCGTCCGCCGTCGCGGTCGCGTCTACGTGATCAACAAGACCGACCCGCGCTTCAAGGCGCGCCAGGGCTCCGCCAAGAAGAAGTGATCGAGGCCCCGGGCACCACGGATTCGTCGTGGCTCGGGGGACCCACTCGGTCCTAGGCCCCGCCCTTCGCCTTGTCGGCTTCATGCCCCCCGACCCGATTCGCCCCGCGAGTCGGGTTTGTTGCGTGGGGACGGCAGGCGCGCGCCACCGGCCGATGGATCCGATAGGGTCAGCCGTCCCCCGCGCGTCCCCCGGAGCCCGCTGCATGGTCGTCCTCGGACTGTCCGCCTTCTACCATGACAGCGCCGCCGCCCTCGTCGTGGACGGGACCCTCGCCGCCGCGTGCCAGGAAGAGCGGTTCACGCGGATCAAGCACGATCCCGCGTTCCCCCACCACGCGATCGACGCGTGCCTCGCCACCGCAGGGCTGTCGGCACGGGACGTCGATCTCGTCGCCTTCTACGAGAAGCCCCTGCGCACCCTCGATCGGGTCCTGGACACGGTGATGGCGACCGCCCCCGCGGGGCGCAAGCGCTTCGTGGACGCGATGCCATCCTGGTTCGCCGACAAGCTCCGGGTCGAGCCCCTCGTCCACGAGCACCTCGGCCACGCGCCGCGCATGGTGTTCTGCGCCCACCACGTCAGCCATGCCGCCAGCGCGTTCTTTCCGTCACCGTTCGAGCGGGCCGCCATCCTCACGATCGACGGGGTCGGCGAGTGGGCCACCAACAGCGTGGGCGTGGGAGACGGCCACCGCGTGCAGCTGGACCAGGAGCTGCGGTTCCCCCACTCGATCGGCCTGCTGTACAGCGCGTTCACCGAGTACCTCGGGTTCCGGGTCAACAACGGCGAGTACAAGGTCATGGGCCTCGCGCCCTACGGCACGCCCCGGTACGCCGACGTCATCCTCGCCCACCTGCTGGAGCTGGCCGACGACGGGAGCTACCGCCTGCACCTGGCCCACTTCGACTTCCTCGCCGGACAGCGCACCACCGCCGCCTCGTTCGGCGACCTGTTCGGCGGTCCCCGTCGCGATCCCGAGGCCCCCCTCACCCAGCGCCACATGGACGTCGCCGCCAGCATCCAGCGGGTCTGCGAGGAGGTCGTGCTGCGGCAGGCCCGACACGCGATGGCCCACGCCGGGACCAAGGATCTGGTGATGGCAGGCGGTGTGTCGCTCAACAGCGTCGCCAACGGCAAGCTGCTCCGGTCCGGCGAGGTCGACCGCCTGTGGATCCAGCCCGCGGCCGGCGATGCAGGCGGCGCCGTCGGTGCCGCACTGTGGGGATGGCACCACGTCCTCGACAAGCCCCGAACCCCGGTCGCACCCGACGCGATGGCCGGCGCCATCCTCGGCCCCCCGCTGGACCCCGGCCCGATCGACGACGTGCTCGCCCGACACCAGCTCACCGCGCAGCGCCCGGGCGAAGACGCGCTGCTCGACGAGGTCGCCCGCCGCCTGGCCGACGGCGAGGTCGTGGGATGGGTCGATGGGCGGATGGAGTACGGCCCCCGGGCGCTCGGGCACCGCAGCATCCTCGCCGACCCCGGCAACCCCGAGGCGCAGGCGATCGTCAACGCGCGCATCAAGTTCCGAGAGGGCTTCCGTCCGTTCGCACCCGTGGTCGCCGCGGAGGACGCGTCCACCTGGTTCGACGTCCCCGCCCCCAGTCCGTACATGCTGCTCGTTGTGCCCGTCGCAGAGGCCCAGCGCGCCACGCTGTCGACGGAGGACGAGGCGCGGGTCGGCCTCGACCGGCTCAAGGTGCCGCGCAGCACGATCCCGGCCGTCACCCACGTCGACGACTCCGCCCGGGTCCAGACGGTCGACGCCGCGGTCCACCCTCGGTTCCACAGCCTGATCCGACGCTTCGAGGCGCGCACCGGACGGCCCGTGCTGCTCAACACGAGCTTCAACCTGCGGGGCGAGCCCATCGTCGCCACCGCCGAGGATGCCGTCCGCACCTTCCTCGCCAGCGGCATGCACGCGCTCGTGCTGGGCGACGTGATCATCGCCCGTCCCCCCGACCGCGACCCCACCGGCATCGCCCCCCGGCCCGACCCGGTCCCGATGCCCGTCACGCCCCGTGAGCTTCGCATCTTTGGGGTCGGAGGCGGCATCCTCCTCGGGCTGGTCGCGGCGCTGTGGCTGTCCGGAGACGGGTCGGCGTTCGGCTGGGGCGTCGCGATGCTTGCCGCCGGCCTGTTCCTCCCCGGCGCCGCGGCCCCCGAGAGCCTCAAGCCGGTCTACGTCGCGATCATGCCCCTCGCCCGACGCCTCGGCCGCTTCAACGGGTGGGTCCTGCTCAGCGCCCTGCACCTGCTGCTGATCACCCCGATCGCGTGGATCCGCCGCCAGACCGCCGGCGATCCCCTCGCCACCCCGCCGGGCTGGCTCCCCGTCGAGGATCCCGGCGCCGACCGGCCCGACCGGATGTTCTGACGACGCGACGAGCACCGGCTAGGATTCCCCCCCTCGGGGGAGCCATGAACCGCGTCGTCCGCGATCTCGCCGTCTTCATCTGGGAACAGCGCAAGTTCTGGCTGATCCCCATCGTCGCCGCCCTGCTGCTGGTCGGCGCCCTCGTGATCCTCAGCGAGACCAGCCCCCTGGCCCCGTTCATCTATCCGTTCTTCTGAGCGGGTCGTCAATCCCGCCCCACACCTCACCCACTCCCCACCGCCTCCGGGCGGGACGCCGCAAGACGGCTGAACAGGGCGGGCAGGACGAACAGGGTGAGCAGGGTGCTCGTGGCCAGGCCTCCGATGACGACGGTGGCGAGCG
Organism: bacterium; assembly: GCA_030424555.1. Lineage (GTDB taxonomy): Bacteria > Myxococcota_A > UBA796 > UBA796 > JAUHWK01. The sequence continues at coordinate 4,243 of JAUHWK010000099.1, forward strand.
GTCGCTGCACCTCCGCGCCCGCGGAGTGGGCCAGCGCCATCGGCAGGAAGCCCAGCGCGTCCGTGAGCGCGGTCATCAGCACGGGACGCAGCCGTCGCCGCGCTCCGACCACAGCGGCCTCCTGTGCCGACAGGCCCTCGCCCAGGAGGTCCCGCATGCAGGTCACGAGCACCACGCCGTTCATCACGGCGATGCCGAACAGGGCGATGAACCCCACCGCGGCCGAGATCGAGAACGGCAGGCCCCTCAGGTACAGCGCCACGATGCCGCCGGAGACCGCGAGCGGGACGTTGGCGTAGACCAACGCCGTCATCCGGACGGACCGGAAGTTGGCCTGCAGCAGCACGAGGATCAGCAACAGGACCAACGGCACCAGGACGGCCAAGCGCGCGCTGGCTTCGCGGAGGTTCTCGAACGAACCGCCCCACTCCGCCAGCACGCCCCGCGGCACGACCCCCGCTTGGGCAAGCTCGGCGCGGGCCGCCGCCACGAACCCGGCCACGTCTCGGCCCCGCACGTTCATCTCCACGGTCAGCCGTCGCTGGACGTCCTTGCGCCCGATCTGCAGCGGGCCCTCCCCGGTCCGCAGGGTCGCCACCTCACCCAGGGGCACCGCCCGCCCGTCGGGATGCCCCACCCGCACGCGCGCGAGGCGATCCGGATCGGACCGAACCGCCTCGGGGAAGCGAACCTGGAGGGCGAACCGTCGCTGGCCCACGAGCACGTCGCCGACCTGTCGGCCGCCCACCGTCTCCACGGCGTCCAGGACGTCGCCCGCATCGAGCCCGAGGCGCGCGATCGCCCGGCGATCCACCTGCACCTCGAGCATGGGCAGCCCCGCCAAGGCATCCGCCTTCACGTCGCGTGCGCCCTCCACGCCCGACAGCACCCGCACCGCGGCGTCCCCGACCCGCTGCAGCGTGTCGAGGTCCTCCCCGTACAGGAACAGCGCCACATCCGACCGCACCCCTTCCAGCAGCTCGTTCATCCGCAGGGCGATCGGCTGCGAGAACGCAAAGGAGACGCCCGGGACCCGGGTGGGGAGCACGTCCTCCATCGCCGCGACCAGGCCCGCCTGATCCTGCGCCCGTGTCCACGCCGCCTGCGGTCGAAGCATCACGTACACGTCCGAGAAGTCCACCCCCATCGGATCGGTGGCGATCTCCGCGCGACCGGTCCGTGAGACCACGGTCGCCACCTCGTCGGGGAACGCGGTGAGCAGGGCGCGCTCCACCGCCGTCGCCTGGGCGATCGATTCCTCCAACGAGACCGACGGCGGTCGGATGATCTGGATCGCGAGGCTTCCCTCATCCAACGTGGGAATGAACGCAGCCCCCAGCCGCGGCACCAGACCGAGGCTGGCCACAAACAGCAGCACCGCGACCGCACCGGCCCACCACGGCCGCGCCATCACCCGCCCCAGCCACGGGTCGTACACCGCGTGCGCCGCGCGCATCAGCCAGGTCTCCCGCTCGTCGGCCTCCCGAAGGAACCACGACGCGAGGACCGGCATCAGCGTCAGCGCGATGACCACGGAGCCGGCCAAGGCAAACAGCACCGTCAGCGCCATTGGACGGAACATTCGGCCTTCCACACCGGTGAGCGCGAGGAGGGGCAGGTAGGCCAGCAGGATGATCCCGACCGAGAACACGATGGGCCGCGCCACCTCTCGGGCAGCACCCAGGATCACGGCGTCCTCGACCGGTGCCCCCTCGCGCCGTCGTCGCCCCACCGCCAGGACGATGGTCTCGATCATGACCACCGAGCCGTCGACGATCAGACCGAAGTCGATGGCACCCAGGCTCATCAGGTTCCCCGACACCCCGGCCATCGCCATCCCGATGAAGGCGAACAGCATTGACAGCGGAATCGCCACGGCGACGATCAGCCCCCCCCGGAGGTTGCCCAGGAGCAGCAGCAGCATGGCGACGACGAGCAGCCCGCCCTCCGCGAGGTTCCAGACCACGGTGCGGATGGTGCGATCGACCAGCTCCGTCCGGTCGTAGAACACGTCGATCGCCACCCCTTCGGGAAGGCTGGGACGCAGCGCCTCGACGGCCTCCGCCAACGCGGCCGACACCACCCGTGGGTTCTCGCCAAAGCCCATCATCGCGATCCCGATCACGGTCTCGCCCTGCCCATCCCGAGTGACGGCCCCCTGGCGGATGCGCGGTGCGAACACCACCTCCCCCAGCGCGCCGACGAGGACCGGGGTCCCGTCGTCGGCCGTCGAGACCACCACCTCCCGGACGTCGTCCAACGAGCCGAGCCACGCGGTGCCCCGCACGAGCATCTGCTCTCGCCCCCGCTCCAGGTACCCCCCGCCCACCGTGCGGTTGTTGCGCTCGAGCGCCTCGAACAGCTGGGCGAGCACGAGCCCGTGGGCGGCCAGGCGATCGGGATCCACCTCGACCTGGTAGGTCCGCAGCGCACCGCCAAACGCGTTGATCTCCACGACCCCCGGCACCGCCCGAAGCCGTGGTGCGACCTGCCACTCCAGCACGTCGCGCAGGTCCATCGGCGACCAGTCCGAGCCGTCTTCGGCCCGGATCTCAAACTGGAACACCTCCCCCAGCCCGGTCGAAGGCGGCCCGATCTCGGGGTCCCCCAGGCCGGCCGGGATCCCCTCTCGGGCTGTCGCCAGGCGCTCGGTGACCTGCTGGCGCGCCCACCACAGGTCCGTCCCTTCGTCGAACGCGATGGTCACCACCGACAGACCGAACCGCGACAGCGACCGGACCTCCCGGGTGTTGGGCAGCCCCGCCATGGCGGTCTCGACGGGCCACGTCACGAGCCGCTCCACCTCCAGCGGCGGCAACCCGGGAGAGGCGGTCAGGACCTGGACCTGGACGTCGGTCACGTCGGGCACCGCGTCGATCGGCACCTCACGGGCCGATCGCAGCCCCCAAGCGATCACCACGAGCGTGGTGATCAGCACGACTGCCTTGTGTCGGAGAACCGCTGCGAGCAGCCGATCGATCCCGCCGATCGGCGCCCCCGCGAGCAGCGCATGGTTCACGTCGTCAGTGCGCATGACCACCTCCCAGCGCGCCCTTCTCGAGCTCGCTCTTGAGGGTGAACGCCCCTTCCAGGACCACCGGCTCCCCCGCCTCGAGGCCCGCGCGCACCAACACATGGTCGTTCGTCCGACGGGCGACGACCACGGGCCGCACCGCGAACCGATGGGCGCCCTCCTCCACGAACACGACCTCTCGGCCCTCCACCTGTTGAACGGCCGTGCTGGGGAGGATCGGCCCCACCACGTCATCCTGCTGAGGAACGGACAGCGACGCGGTCGCGAACATGTTCGGCTTCAGCGCGTGATCGGGGTTGTCGACCACGACCCGAACGTCGACCGTGCGGGTGCTTGGATCGACCCAGTCGCCCACCCGATCGACCTCGCCCTCGAACCCACGGTCCGGCCACGCAGGCACGGAGAACCGAACGGTCTGACCCGCCCGCACCGTGGCCAGATCGCGCTCGTACACCGCCAGGACCAGCCACACCTCGTCCAGATCCCCGATGCGGAACAACGCCTCCCCCGGCTCGACCCGCCGCCCGACGGACGCCTCGGCCTCCAGCACCGTGCCCGCGATCGGCGAGGTCACCGGGACCCGGGACGGGAAGTGCTCCCCGTCGTGGGGGGCCCCCACGTCCATCGGCACCCCGAGGATCCGAAGCCGCTCCTCCGCCGCCTCCAGCGCAGCGTCCGCTTCCGCATGGACGGCGTGGGCCTCCAACAGCTGCGCCTCCGACGACACCCCATCGTCCTTCAGCAGGCGCATCCGCTCCCGCCGGGCCTCGGCCGCCTCGTGACGCGCGTGCGCGCTGCGGTACGCCGCCACGGCTTCGCCCAGCTCCGGCGACAGGACCCGCGCCAGCACCTGATCCGCGCGGACCGTCTCGCCCGATCGCACCGCGATGGCCTCGACCTGGCCTTCGATCCACGCGCTCACCAGGGCTTCTCGCTGGGGATCGAGGACGATCCGGGCCGGCACGGAGATCGACGCCTCCAAGCGCCCGACGGACACCGGCGCCACCCGGATCCGCCCTGCAGCGACCGCTGCCTCGGTCAGCTGGACCACCGCCTCGTGGTCCTCCTCCTCTCCGCCATGGGGGTCCGCGTCCTGCGGCGCCGCGGGATCGGCACCGCCGACCCCCGCGACGCAGCCCGCCCACATCCACGCGACCATCGACAGCCACCTCATGGCGCACCTCCCCGCAGCGCGTCGTCGTCGAACGCCAGACGCTCGTCGATACGGGCCGCCGCGACCTGGCCCCAGAGCGCGACCACCGCGGCCTCGCCCTGGAGGACCTGGGTCTGCAGCAGCACGGCGGTGGACAGGTCGATCTCCCCGGCCAGCACCCCAGACTCGATGCTGGCGAGGGCGGCCCTGGCCTCGTCCCGATCCACCCGGATGCGGTCGACCGCGCGATCCGCTTCTTCGCGGCGCGCGACCGCCGTGGTCTGCTCACTGGTGGCGCGTGCCCGCAGGCTCTCCACCTCGGCCGCCGCGACCTCCACGGCCCCACGGCTCGCCACCCGATCGACCTGGTTTCGGTCGAACAGCGGAAGCGCCAGGCCCACGGACGGCCCGACAAAGGCCTGCCCGTCTTCCACCCGAACGCCGACCCCGAGCGCGATCGGCGGCATCGTCGCCGCCCGCGCCCTGCGCAGGTCCAGGCGCGCCGCGTCGAGCGCCTGCTCCGCCGCGGCCAGGTCCGACCGGGACGCCCCCCGATCGATCGCCCGGGCGGGCACCGCAGACAGCGGATCCCGATCCAGCTCGTCCGCCAACACGGGCTGCGACACCCACCCCGACAGCGCCGTCAGGGCCTCGGCCTGCGCGCGTTGCGCCTCGAGCCGTCGCACCGCGGCCTGCGCCTCGCTGAGGCACGCGAGGTGGACGTCGAGCGCAGACGCCTCGCCCACCTCCCGCTTGCGTCGGACCCCGATGCACAGCCTGGAAGCCAGCGCCGCCCCTTCCTGGGCGACCGACACCTGTCCGGTCGCGACGACCGCCTCGACGTAGGCATGCCGCACCGCCGAGGCGACCTGCCGCGCTCGACGCGTCCACGACGCGCTGGTGGCCTCGATCCGGTGCCGGGCCGCCGCCCGAGCGTGCCACCCCTCCCCGGTGATCGACAGCGGCTGGGAGACCCCGACCTCCGCCCGTCGTCCGTCGGGACTGAACCAGGCCGTGGCCGAGGGATTGTCGAGGAACACCGCCGCGGCCGATCGCTCGGCCTCCGAGGTGCGCAGGGCGGCTTCCGCCGCGTGGAGAGAGGGATGGGTCGACAGCGCGAGCGCCACCGCCTGATCGGGAGAGAACACGGGACGGTCGCCGTCGGCCCACGCGGGAAACGCGAGGAGCGACGAGGCGATCAGCCCGCATCCCCACCCACGGAAGAGGGAGGAATGCATGGTGTGAGCCTGGAAGACGGGGGAAGGTCCGGTGCCCAGGAGGGGCGACCGCGCGAGCGCACGGTCCGGACCGATCAGACCTCGACGTCGGGCTCAGCCAATGGGGGTGGGACCGGGGGCGCGAGGGCGCGCTGCACCATGGACGCCTCAAACGCCCAAGGCCGCCGCTCCTGCACCACCACGCGCCGCGGCCACGGCACCTGGACGGCCTCGGGGAACACCACGGGCACCGAGGCATGGCAGCCACAGAGGTGGGTCATCGGGGTGCACCCGTGCTCCGCCTCCAGCGCGTCATGGCCCGCGTGTCCCGCATCTTCGTCGTGCGCATCCGCCGCCACCGCATGGGCGGGGTGTCCGTCGCGGACGAGGTGCTCCACGTTCTCCAGCAGCTCTCCCCAACCGGGAAGCAGCGCGAGGCACACGGCCCACGTCCATGCTCGGAGAACGAAACGCATCGGACCGGGCGTAGCGCACGGCGGACCGGGCGGCACCTTCGGGCGACACGTTCGGACGGCTTCCCCACGATCCCCGAGGTCGCGGAAGTGGCCGAGGCCCGGACACCGCGTTCCCCCTGCGGTACGCTCGACCCGACCTCGGAGGGTACGCCCGATGACGCCTTGGCTCCTGCTGCTCGCTGCCACCGCCCACGCGCAGGACCCGGATCCGGCGCCCCCTGAGGACCCAGTGTCGGACGAGACGACGCCCGCCGAGGCACACCTCCTGGACGGTGACGCCACGGCCGACGGCGAGGCCCCGGATCCGGGATCCGAAACGGACGCCGCCGCACGCCCCGAGCCGTCCGAGGTCCCCCCGCCGCCCCCGCTCGAGGACGCCGAGCTGGAGACCACCGCGGCCGAGCCGATGGTGGAGGAAGCCACCATGGAGGCCGAGCCCACGAAGGCCGAGGCCCGCGCCGAGAAGCTCCAGCGCCTCAACGAGCTGAACGCCGAGCGCGCCCTGCGCATCTACCAGCAGCGCTCGCTGGCGAACCACGCGTTCATCACCCCCATGTTCGGCCACAGCGCGCTTCCCACCACCCACCTCGGCGGGGCCTTTGGCGCGTCCGCCGTGATCCAACCCAAGGTCACAGGCGACGGCACCGACGTGTTCGCCGCAGCCACCGGCGACCTCGAAGCCGGGGTCCGGTTCGGCAAGTGGGCCGGGTTCGACGCCGACGTCGACGGACTCGCCGGGTTCGGCCAACGGGC
>JAUHWK010000623.1 GCA_030424555.1 bacterium
ACACCGGGGACCCGCAGGACACTGGCGACACGGACTCCGACGAAGAGACGGACAGTGGCGTGGTGGACACGGGAGACTCGCAGGCCACGGACACGGACACGGACTCCGCCGAGGAGACGGACAGCGATGGGGTGGACTCCGGGGACCCGCAGGACACGGGCGACACGGACACGGACGACACGGACGACACGGACACGGACGAGACGGACTCCGACGGGGACACGAACACGACGGGAGAGTCCGACACGGACGAGACGGACTCGGGTACAGGGGTCGACTCGGACAGCGACAGCGACGTCGCGGACACGGACACGGACCTCGTGGACACCGCGCCTGTCGACACCGAGGATCCGGGTCCCGATCCGGACCCCGGACCGCTCGACGACCCGTTTGGAGGGCGTGCCGACACCGACCCGTACGGGGATGGCAGCGGGTGCCAGGGGTGCGCCAGCCGCGGTGGGACGTCAGGACTTGGGCCCATGGTCGCCGTGTTCGCGGCGCTGCTCCTTCGCCGACGTCGCGCGGTCCGGTGGGACCTGGGCGTGGCGGTGGTCGCGGCCCTGGTGCTTGCCGCCTCAGGGAACGCCTGGGCCCATCCGGTGCTGGCCCTTGGGGACGTGACGCCCGTGTCGCTGGACAGCGCGGAGGACGTGGCGGCGTTCGAGTTCTCCCTGACCGATGCCACCCCTCTGACGGTCTTGTGTACCGGTTGCGAGGCGTACCTGTTCGACGACGCAGGGGTCCACTTCGGGCTTCAGGGATCTCCGTCGGACGGTGGGGCCACCGTGGTCCCGGCGGGCGATTGGCAGGTGCGGGTGACCCAAGGGGGGCTGGGCGCGTCCTTGGTGGTGTCGGAGGTCACGTCGGTGCCGCGTTCGGTGGTTGTGCCGTTCGCGGAGCCCCTCGCGTTCGACCGGGAAACCGGCTTTGATCTGACGTTCACCGCGACAGAGCGTCAGAGGGTCGGTGTGGCGCATGGTGGGGCCAGTGCGACAGCTGGGGTGCGTTGGTGGTTGGAGGGCCCCGATGGAGGGTGGCTGGCCTCGGGAGAAGGGCTGGAGCCGTCGTCTGCGCCCCGCGTCCTCGTGCTGGCGCAGGGGGACCACGTCCTTCACCTGCTGCCGGCCCAGGCCACGGTCGGAACGGTGGCGATGCGGCTCACCGAGGAAGGCTCGGCGCCGGATCCAGGTGCGTCGGGCACTCTGGTTGGCGTTGGGGATGCGTTCGTGACCACGCTGGCGCCTGGGCAGTCCGCCACCTTCCAGCTCGAAGTCTTGTCCGAGCAGGTGGTGTGGTTCCAGACGCCTGACGCGGGGGAGGGGGCCACGTGGTCGCTCGTCGCCCCGACAGGGGAGATCGTCGTCGACCAGGCACGGATCGGCATCGAGGGCGCCACAGTGGATGCAGGCGGAGTGGGCCTCCGACCAGGCGTCTACGCGGGTACGATCGACCATCCCGTGGGGTCTGGTTCTGCGGCGAGCCTCTCGTGGACCGCGCACCGGCTGTTCGAGGGGCCCCATGATCCCACGCCAGCGGAGGTGCCGTGGTGGGGTGTCTTGGCGCCGGGGGAGGTCCGGGTCTTCTCGAACATGTTCTTCGCCGCGACCCCAACACCGGCGTGGCTCGACGTGTTTGCTGGCCACCCCGACCTTCGGGCCCGGTTCATCGCCAACGCCGGATCCGTGTTCCACAGCGTCGACGTGTACGACCCCGTGGTCGACGACTCGATGGTCACGATGGATCCATCGTTGCTCGGACCCGGGGGCCTCGGGGTGTTCGCGGTCCGCATCGAGAACACAGGGTCCGACCTTGCGTCCTTCGGGATGCAAGCGCAGCGCTGGGCCTTCGATCCGATCGAGCTTCCGGGGGAGCCAGAGGAGACACATGACACGGATCCCACGGACACGGACGTGGACGACACGGACCTTCCGGGAGGGCGTGAGGTTCAGTCGATCGTCCTTGGGCAGATTGTGGCGGGAAACACAGAAACCTTGGACCGCCTGACCCTCGAGCTCGGCGACGCGACCGACGTGGTGGTGTCCGCCCGCGACGGGGCCTTGATCGGGGGGCCGACCTGGACATGGCGCTCGATGGCCGGCGCGGGTGCGGTGACCGTGCTTGACCTTCCCGACGACGGTC
>JAUHWK010000624.1 GCA_030424555.1 bacterium
GGTGATCTCCCGGCACGTCAAGCTGGCCAAGCGCGGGGGGAGCCACGTCGGGCTGTGCCCGTTCCACCAGGAGAAGTCGCCGAGCTTCCATGTCGTGCCACACAAGAGCTTCTACCACTGCTTCGGATGTGGGGCGTCCGGCGACGTGTTCCGGTTCCTCCAAGAGATCGAGGGCCTGAGCTTCGCCGAGGCCGTGCGCGAGCTCGCCGGGCCCGCCGGCGTGGAGATCCGCACCGAAGACCTCACCGAGGCCGAGCGGGTCCAGCTCCGCCAGCGCGCCACGCTGTACGACGTGCTGTCCGATGCGGCGGGGCTGTACGCCTCCACCCTCCTCACCCGGCCCGAGGGCGCCGAGGCCCGCGCCTACCTGGCGCGCCGGGGGATCACCGACGACACGATCCGCACCTGGCAGCTCGGCTGGGCACCGGACGCCTGGCAGACCCTGCTGGACCACCTCCGCAGCCAGGGCGTCGGTCCTCAGCTCGCGATCGACGCCGGCCTCGCCCGACGACGCGACCACGGCGACGGGGCGTACGATGCCTTCCGAGCCCGCGTGATGATCCCCATCCACGACGATCGGGGACGGGTGATCGCGATGGGGGGCCGCCTGCTGGAGGGCGACGGACCCAAGTACATCAACAGCCCCGAGACCTCCCTGTACCGCAAGTCCTCCGTGCTGTTCGGGATGGACAAGGCCCGGCGGGCGATCGAGCGCACGGGACGGGCGATCCTGGTCGAGGGCTACTTCGACGTGATCAGCCTGCACCAGGCGGGGTTCGACGAGGCGGTCGCCACCTGTGGCACCGCGCTGACGTCCGAGCACGCCGAGAAGCTCCGCCGCATGTGCCGCAAGGTGTACGTGATCACGGATGCGGACGCCGCGGGCATGCGGGCCGCCGAGCGAGCCCTTCCCCTGCTGGAGAAGGCCCACATCGCCAGCTACCGGGTGCAGATCCCGGGCGCGAAGGACCCCGACGAGCTGGTGCGCGAGCACGGCGCAGACGCGTTCGAGGCCCTGCTCGGCGACGCCCGGCCGCTGCTGGCGTGGGTCGGCGCGCGCATGCTGCGGGAGCACGGCGACACCGCCGCGGGCAAGGACGCCGCGCGCGACGCGCTGGTGGATCTGCTGGGCGGCCTGTCCCCCGTCCAAGCGATCGACCTCGCCCCGGTGCTCCGCGTGCCCGAAGGCGAGCTCACGGCGTGGGCCAAGGCCCACGGCCAACCCCGTACGTCTCGGCGATCGGACGCCGCCTCCAGCGCCGCCGCGCCGCCGACCGGAGGGTACAAGCCCACCCGCGAGATGGTCCACCTGCTCTGGCTCGCGGTGCACCGCCCCGACGAGGCCTCCCCCCTGCTTCGCCGCCTGCCGCCCGCGCTGCTCGATGGCCCCGTCCGGTCCGCGCTCGCCCGCCTCCTGGACGGCGACAGCCCCCCCGCCATCCTCGACGACGCCTCCGATCCCGGGGTCCGACGCACGCTGTCCGCCGTGGTGGCGCGCGCCACGCTGTACCGCGAAGGGGAAGCGGCCCCCGCCGTCGCCGACATCGCAGGGCGCCTCGCGCGGCAGCGCAGCGACGGCTGGTTCTCCGCCCAGCAGGACGCCGCCGTCGCCGCCCTGCGCCGCGGGGAGCAAGCCCAGTGGACCGCCCACGCCGCGCTCACCCAGCAGATCGACGCCGCCCGACGCGGGCTGGAAGACGCCCTGAAGGCCCTGGCCACGGCCCGCCGGATGGCAGCGTCCGGTCGCCCCGACGCGATCGCCGCGCTCGATCCCTCCAGCCACGACGTGATGGACGCGGCCGATGCCCTCCACGCGCTCCAGCGCGACCACGCCCCGCCTGAGCCCGAGCCTCACCCTGAGCCCGAGGCCCGCTCGGACGATCCGCCGCCGACGACGACCAGCGACGACCCCACCGCGGCCTCGCACCCTTCGGATCCCCACCACGACCCCGATCCGGTCGGGGCCCCCTCGCCCGAGGACGACCTGCCGATCCGGTTGTCCGCGGATCCCGAGGACGACGACGACGATCCAGGCGCCTGGGACCCCCGTCCGCCCTTCGAGACATCTGCGGACATGTCGTGAACCTTGGCGTTGTTCGGTTTCGCCTGTTACCGCCAACGAGTCCCGCGCG
>JAUHWK010000625.1 GCA_030424555.1 bacterium
GGGGGGGGGGTTGAGGAACCGACGCCCAGCCTCGCTTCGCGTCGAGGCATGCGGTCGACCGGCTGGGTGCGCGGGACGACCGGGGTGCGACCGGTGCGGGGGGTGCGCCGGGCCGAGTGGGGGGGCACTCGACCCGGCGCGGACGCCGACCCCTCGGGGGGAGGATCAGGGACGGCGTCCAACCTCGCATCAGTCGAGGTAGGCGACCTCCAGCGTGCCGGACGGGTCGGTTCCCCAGAACCCGTCGAGGAGGATGTACAGCGTCTCGCCAGCGCGCACGTCGAGCTCCGCGGTGTTGCCGTTCTGGGCGCAGGTGAGGGCCTCGCCGGGCTGCACACAGCTACCGGAGGTGACCCACACCCCGACGTCCCCGGAGACCGACTCGGTGCTCAAGCCCACCAGGCCATCGCGCGGCGCGGTCCACACGAAGGCCGCCTCGCCCATCTGGGCACGGCTGTAGGCCGACGTGCAGGTGGAGGCGGTCAGGCTGTCCAGACCCCACACATCGAACGCGGCGATCCAGGACTCGTCCACCTCGGCCGCGACATCCGCCAGGTTGTCCACCTCGATGCCCGCACAGGCATCCGCCGTGTCGACCACACAGGTGCCCGCATCGCAGGTCAGGCCCGCCTGGCACCGGCTGTCCACACCCGACGCGTCACAGGTGTCTCCCAGGGCGTGCGTCGTCGGGAAGCCCGAGGACACCTCGGCCGACGCGATCCCACGGGCGTCCCGCACGGCCGCCTTGGCGAGGCGCAGGGCCTGCGTGTCCAGCCCGCCCCAGTCGGGGACCCGGATGGACGCCTCGAACGCATCGCCGGACCACACGACGTCCAGGTACGGAGCCTGCCAGCCGTTCAGCCGCACGTCCCACACCACGGTGCCACCCAGGCCGTCGTCCGCCTCCAGCCGCATCGAGGACACGTCGCGGTCCGGATCCACGCCGGTCACCGTGAACACCGCCGTCCGACCGTGGTCGTCGAAGGTCACGTCCAGGCTGTCCGCGACCGGAGCGTGCTCGGTGCACACGCCCTCGGAGCAGGCCGAGCCGTCCGCGCACTGGTCGACGGTGTCGTCGCCAGAGCAGGTCCCGCCGACCTCGACGATGCCCGGCACGTCCACGACCACCATGGTGCCCGACAGGCCCGGCAGATCCTGGATGGCCAGGTGCAGCGCCAGGGTCTCGGTGTTCGCGGCGAGGCCCGGCAGGCTCAGGGTCGTGCTGCCGCTGGTCTGGCCGTAGATCGGCGTGTCGAAGTCCTTGTACCCGGGGAACGGCTGGGTCACGACGCCGTCGAACACGTACTCGAGGCGGGCATCCACGGCGTCGCCGTTCGGGTCGGAGAAGGCGACGTCCAGCTGGACATCGGACTCATTCAGCCGGTGGGCCACGACCGACACCACCTCCGGCGCCACGTTCGTCTCGCAGGCACCTGCCAGGCCACACGTCAGGCCGTCGACGGCACAGACTTGGGACACGCCCTCACGGTCGCACGTGTCGCCCGCGGCCAGCTCCGACACCAGCGGCAACCGGATGGTGTTGGAGGTCAGCCCCGCGTCGTCCACCAGGTGGACCTCGACGTGGGTGAACAGCGACAGCGGGACGTCCTCGAGGAAGCCGGTGGTCAGGAAGAAGCCCTTCCCGCCAGGGTTCGGCGCCATGTACGCGTTGAACATGCCCATCGGCAGCCGGCCCTCGGGACCGGTGAACGAGAACAGCGCGGACTTGATGTCGCCGTTGGCGTCGTAGCCCTCCATCGTGACGTCGAGGAAGTACGAGATCAGCGGGTTGACGGCCATGGAGACCGAGAACAGCTGGGGGGCCGACGGCCCGTCACACGTCGGCTGGCCGAGCAGGCCGGGGCTGCACGACAGGCCCACGTCGCACGCGGCGATCTGCGTGTCGTTGGGGTCGCACGCGTCGCCCTGGGCCAGGATCTGCGTGGGGATCTCCTGCCACGGGACCGTCACCACGTCCGACACCCCGCCCGCGGCGTCACGCACCGAGATCTCCAGGTGGTCGATCGGGCCGTTGACGGACCAGAACGACATCGCGACGCGCGCCTGGAAGGCGGTGCCAGACCACGTCGTGCGCTCGGTCAGGTAGGCCGTGGCGGCGTA
>JAUHWK010000626.1 GCA_030424555.1 bacterium
GCGCGCCACCGTCGGCACCGGCACCGTGGGTTTGTTCGCGCTGTCCAGGGTGATCGCGCGGTCCGCGCCCTACTTCACGACGATCCGCCCGCGGCTCACCCGGTTCGACCCGGGCCACGTCCAGGCCACGATGAAGAAGCGTCGGGCGGTCACGAACCACCTGGGCACCGTCCACGCGATCGCGATGTGCAACCTCGCCGAGTTCGTCGGCGGCACAGCCACCGATCTGGCGTGCCCGGACACGATGCGCTGGATCCCCGTCGGGATGAGCGTCCAGTACCTCAAGCTCGCCAAGACCCACCTCACCGGCACGGCCCGCATCGAGGACCTGTCCGTGATGGAGCAGCCGGGCGACGTCGTGGTCCCCGTGCGTGTGGTCGACACCGACGGCGTGGTGGTGTTCTCCGCCCAGATCACGATGCGGGTGAGCGCCAAGAAGGGCGGCTGAGGGGTCGGGGCGCACGCTCACCGAGACGCCTTCACGCTCCTTGGGGTCATGCCGACCCTCGGCCGTCGGTGGGCAGACCGCCGAGTCCCGGAGGTCCGGCGCGTCCTGCTCCGAACGCCCAACCACCCCCTGGTCTGGCTCGCGCCCGACGAGGACGTCCTGCTCCCGGCCGGGTGGCACAGCGCGCGGACACGGGGCCCAGCGCGGCACCCCCCACTGGCCCGCCCACCTCGCTCGCGGTACCCGGCGCCGATGCGACCCTTGCTCCCCCTCCTCCTGCTCGCAGCGTGTACGCCCGATCCCACCAAGGACCCGGTCGACACCGACCGCGTCTCCGTGGACACGTCGGACACCGCGGACACGTCGGACACCAACGACACGGCAGACACGTCGGACACGGCGGAGACCGACAGCGGTGCGGACACCGACGACACCGACAGCCCGGCGGACACCGACGACACCGACAGCCCGGCGGACACCGACGACACCGACAGCCCGGCGGACACCGACGACACCGACAGCGGTGCGGACACTGACGACACCGACAGCGGTGCGGACACCGACGACACCGACAGCCCGGCGGACACCGACGACACCGACAGCCCGGCGGACACCGACGACACCGATGCGCCCCCGGGGCGGACGTCGATCCTGCTGGGCGAGTTCTGCCTCAACGAGCCCACCCTCGGGCCGGGATCGTACCAGGGGAGCCTGGCGTCCACGCTCAACGACTTCAGCGTGGGCTGCGGCCAGACGGCCGCCGGGCGCGAGGGCTCGGTGAAGGTCGAGGTCGGGGCGGGCCAGACGCTCACGGTGTCGTACCGGGCGACCGGCGCGGACGCGGTCCTGTACGTCCTCGACACCTGCCCGGTGATGAGCTCCTGCGTGGCCTCGGCCGACAGCACGGGAGACGGCGGGCTGGAGACGGCGTCCTGGACCAACCAAGGCGGCACGACCGCCACCGTGCATGTGTTCCTCGACGCCTTCGACAGCCTCAGCGGCGGCGCGTTCGAGCTGGACCTGTCGATCCAGTAGGTCTGCCTGGGACCCGTGGGGGCGCTACGCGTCCGGGTCCCGGTCCTTGCGCTGCCCGACGCCGATCGCGGCGAGCAGGCACACGGCGCCCATCAGCTCCTGGGTCCCGAACACCCGGCTGAACAGCAGGACGTCCCACCCCATCGCGAGCACCGGCTGGATCAGCAGGGCGAGGCCGGCGGTGGCGGCCGGCACCCGGGGCAACGCCCCCGCGATCAGGACCCAGCCCACCACCTGCGGGATCAGCGCGTAGCCGAGGACCATGCTGGTCTCGACCGCATCGGCCGGCATCGCGCGCACGCCCTCCGCCATCACGATGGGGACGAGCACCAGCCCGCTGACCAACGAGGCCACCGACACGTCCCGGAGCGGATCCGCGACCTCCACCGATCCGCCCGCAGCGCGAAGCCCCAGGATGTAGCCCGCGTACGTCACGGCGGTCAGCAGTCCGTACACCACGCCCAGGGTGTCGGCGGGGGTGTCGGTCCCCACCCCGGCCACCAGACCCAGACCGATGCCCGCGACCGGCAAGGCCAGGAAGAACCAGTTGGACGGGCGCTCCTTCCACAGCCACCACCCCCCGAGGGCGACCGGCAGGACCTGGAGGTTTCCCAGCAG
>JAUHWK010000100.1 GCA_030424555.1 bacterium
GTACAAGGTCAAGCGGGGCCGCAGCAGCCGCTACCTCAAGGACGAGGCGGCGATGGAGGCGTTCTTCCAGGAGCAGGCCACGCGCGTCACCGTCCGCAACGGCGAGGACCGGGTGCTCTCCGACGACGAGGTCGCCGCCCTGTCGCCCGCGCTGCGGGCCTGGCGTGGGCGCCTGCGTCGGCTGGAGCGTCGGTACCCGCCGGCCCTGCTCGAGGCGTGGTTCCGCGCCACGGGTGGCACGATCGGTGGCGATGTCGACGCCTGGATGGCGCAGGTTCGCCGCATCCTCGCCGAGACCGAGCCCGAGCTGCGCGTTGGCACCTGGCGGGTCGAGGACGGGGCGGTGCGGGTTCAGGTCGTCCGCCACGGCGACGAGATGGACATCGTCCTGGCCGATCCGCTCCCGCGGGTGGATGCGGAGGCACTCCGGGCCGCGTGGGACGGGGTGGCCGCGGCGGGTCCGCTTCCGCTCACCCTGTCGGTGGGCAGCAGCGTGCGCATCGCCGAGAGCTACCTCGATGCCGTCGAGCACGTGCTGACCCTGTCGCAGCAGGGCTGGGATGTGCAGCGGTACAAGGGCCTGGGCGAGATGAACCCCGACCAGCTGTGGGAGACCACGATGGACCCGGACGCCCGGGTCCTGCAACAGGTCACGGTGGGCGAGTCGTCGGCCGCCGACAGCATGTTCACCACCCTGATGGGCGATGCGGTCGAGCCTCGGCGCAACTTCATCCAAGAGCACGCGCTGTCCGTCAAGAACCTGGACGTCTGATCGCCCGCCCTCTCCGCCTGCGGGTCGGAGCGGACCGCGTCGCCGCGCGATCGGACGACGCGGCGGGAGGTCGACGACCCGGTCGGCGTGGCGCCGCGGGTTCGCGGGCCGTCGAAGCGGGCGTCCGGGCAGGGCTCCGACGACCGTCGGTGCATCGGGTCGCGACGTGCTACGTCCTCGGGCCCGTCCCACCGCGTGTGTGGTGGTCCGACGGGATCGCACGAGCCAGGGAGCACCTCACGTGAAGCGCGCCGGGCAGGGAAGGCCGGATGCCGACGTCCCCGACCTCCAGGGGCTTCGGGATGCCCGCCTCGTGATGGTGACGGGCAAGGGGGGCACGGGCAAGTCCACCTCGGCCTCTGCGATCGCCCGCCTGCTCGCGTCGCAGGGGCGTCGCGTGTGCCTGGCCGAGCTCGACAGCCAGCGGGCCGCCCTCACCGCGGTGTTCGGCCACGAGCCGACGTTCTCGCCTGAGGAGGTCCTGCCCAACCTGTGGGTGATGAACATCACCTGGCCCGAGTCGCTGGTGGCGTGGTTGCGGACGATGATTCCCGTCGGCCGGATCGTCAAGGCGATCCTGGCCAACGACACCGTTCGGCAGTTCCTCGACTTCGTGCCGGGGAGCCGCGAGGTCGTGGGCCTCACCGTGATGCAGGAGCTGCAGCGTCGGTTCGACGTGGTGGTGGTGGACATGCCCGCGTCCGGCCACGCGTTCAGCACGCTGGACATCACGCGGTCGGCCCTGGGGCTGTTCCGCGGAGGCCCGGTGCGTGCGCGCGTCGAGGCGCTGCGCGACATGCTGCGCGACGACCACACCCGGCTGGTCGTGGTGGCGCTGCCCGAGGACATGGTGGTCAACGAGACGGTCGAGACCCTCGAGCGCTTCCGCGACGCCCAGCTGCTCGGCGGCCGGCCGCTCGTCTTGCTCAACCGCGCGCTGCCGCCGAGCCTCACCACCCCCGAGCGCATCGTGATGGACCGGCTCGGCGCGCTGTCGATGGGGGAGGCCGCCGGCGACCTGATCGCGGCGGGCCAGTGGGATCTCGAGCGCGAGGCCGCCACGGAGGACGCGGTCGTGCGCCTCGCGGAGGCCGCTCGGGTCCAGCCGGTGGTCGTCTCCCCGGCCCCCGCGGGAGCCGATCCTGCCCGCACCGCCGAGCACATCGCGGCCCAGCTGGGGCGGGCGATGGGCGTGGGGCGTGAGGAGGTCGCGTGGACCTGAAGGCCTGGCTCGCCGACACCCGGCTCGTCGTGTGCGTCGGCTCCGGCGGCGTGGGCAAGACCACGTCCGCGGCCGCGATCGGCTTGTACGCGGCGACGATGGGCCGCAAGGCGATGGTGCTCACCATCGATCCCGCCAAGCGCCTCGCGAACAGCCTCGGGCTGGAGACGATGGGCGGGGAGCCCACCCGGATCGACCTGGGCCCGCTGGGAGACGGGGTGGCGGCCGACGGCGAGCTGTGGGCGATGATGCTCGACAGCCGCGGCACCTTCGACGACCTGATCGGACGGATCGCCCCCGACGAGGCCGCACGCGACCGGATCCTCGCCAACCACGTCTACCGGCACATGGCGGACGCGTTCGCCGGCAGCCAGGACTACATGGCGACCGAGAAGCTGTACGACCTGGTGCAGGACGGTCGCTGGGATCTGATCGTCCTCGACACCCCCCCGGTCAAGAACGCGCTCGACTTCCTGGAGTCCCCCGGCCGCGTCGTGCGCTTCCTGGACGAGAAGGTCCTGGGGTGGCTGCTCGCGCCGTACGACCGCCAGGCGGTGTGGGGCAGCCGGATCATGCAGGGCACCTCCACGATCGTGTTCCGCCTGCTGGGGATGGTGTTCGGCAAGGAGTTCCTGGACGACCTCGCCACCTTCCTCCAGGATTTCGGCGGCTTGTACGACGGCTTCCGAGCACGGCACGCGGCGGTGGTCGCCCTGCTTCGGGCCGACACCACGCAGTTCCTCGCAGTGTGCGCCCCCACCACGTCGAGCACGGACGTGGCCCGGTTCTTCCTGGAAGAGCTGGAGGCGCGGGATCTTCCGCGGGCGGGGATCCTGGTCAACCAGGTCCACCGCACCGCATTCGACGAGGTCGGGGTGCCGGACGATCTCCGGGCTGTCGCCCAGCGGGTGGCGGCGGACATGCCCGAGGGCACGATCGATCGGGTGCTCGGCAGGCTGCAGCGCGCCCACGTTCGGCTCCGCGCCCTCGCGGCCACCGAGCAGGCCCAGGCCGCGTCGGTCGGCCAGGCGGCCCATGGGGTCGGCTTCCTCCAGCAGGTGCCGCGGATTCGCGGCGAGGTGCACGACCTGTCGAGCTTGCTCAAGGTCGGTCAGGCCATCTTCGAGGTCGACGCGCCGCAGGCGTGAGGCCCGTCCTCAGCCCCGGTTCGAAGGCCGGGTCGGACGGCCAGGAAACCCCGTGCGAAACCCCCGAGGATCCGCACACGAGCGGCACGATCGGGTTACCGTGGGACACTTCCGAACGGGGTGTCACCCATGGACGAACGGTTCGCGCGCGACGTCATCCAGGTCCTGATCCAGGACGAGATGAAGTCGTCCTACATGGACTACTCGATGTCGGTCATCATCGGGCGCGCCCTGCCCGATGTGCGCGACGGCCTCAAGCCGGTCCACCGCCGGATCCTGTTCGCCATGCGCGAGATGGGGCTGCGCCACGACCGGCGGTACAGCAAGTGTGCCGGTGTGGTCGGTGAGGTCCTCAAGAAGTACCACCCGCACGGCGACTCGGCGGTGTACGACGCCCTCGCCCGCCTCGCCCAGCCCTGGAACCTCCGGTACGAGCTGGTCGACGGCCAGGGCAACTTCGGCAGCATCGACGGCGATCCGCCCGCCGCCTACCGCTACACCGAGTGCCGGATGACCCGGCTGGCCGAGGAGCTGCTGGTCGACATCGACGAGGAGACCGTCGACTTCCAGGCCAACTTCGATGGCCAGGCCCAAGAGCCGATCGTCCTGCCCACGGCGTACCCCAACCTGCTGGTCAACGGCACAGACGGCATCGCGGTCGGCATGGCCACCAAGATCCCGCCGCACAACCTCGGCGAGATCGTCGATGCCTGCATCGCCGTGATCGATCAGCCCGAGATCGACCTCGATGGCCTGCTCCAGATCGTCCCGGGGCCGGACTTCCCCACGGCGGGCACGATCCACGGCCGCATGGGCATCCGCCAGGCGTACGGCACCGGCCGGGGTCGGGTGGTCGTGCGTGGCCGGGCGGTGATCGAGGAGTCCGACCGCGGCGCCAGCATCGTGATCGACCAGATCCCCTACCAGGTCAACCTGGAGCGCCTGATCGAGAGCATCGCCCAGCTTGCCCGAGACAAGCGGGTGGAGGGCATCCGCGCCCTGCGCAACGAGTCCGATCGGCACGGCATGCGCGTGGTCGTCGAGCTCAAGCGCGACGCCTACCCCGAGGTGGTCCTCAACCACCTGTACAAGCACACCGCCCTGCAGACGACCTTCGGCGTGATCCTGCTCGCCATCGTCAACGGGCAGCCGCGCATCCTCACCCTCAAGGAGATGCTGCAGCACTACGTCGGCCACCGGCGCGAGGTGGTGCTGCGCCGCACGCGCTACCGGCTCCGCAAGGCCCGTGAGCGCCTGCACCTGGTCGAGGGCTTCCTGCGGGCGCTCGATCTGATCGACGCCGTCATCGCCGCCATCCGCGGCAGCCAGACGGTCGAAGAGGCTCGCAACGCCCTGCAGGCTGTGCCCTTCGAGTTCTCCGAGCTCCAGGCGCAGGCCATCCTCGAGATGCGGCTGCAGCGCCTCACCGGGATGGAGCGCGAGAAGCTCGAGGCCGAGGCCGCCGAGCTGCAGGGCCGGATCGAGGGCCTGGAGGAGATCCTCGGCTCCGAGGTGCGCCTGATGGAGGTGGTCAAGGAGGAGCTGCTGGCGGTTCGCGCCCAGTACGCCGATCCCCGCCGCACCCAGATCGAGGACGCCACCGACGAGCTCACGGTCCGCGACCTCGTCGCCGAGGAAGACCAGATCGTGACCCTGTCGCACCTGGGCTACATCAAGCGCTGCCGGTCCGACGAGTGGCGGATGCAGCGCCGTGGCGGCATGGGCAAGCGTGGCATGTCCACGCGCGACGAGGACTTCGTGACCAGCCTGTTCGTGGCCAACACCCACGATCACCTGCTCGTGTTCACCGCCTCGGGCCTCGTGTTGCCGCTGCCGGTGTGGCAGCTGCCCGAGGCCGCCCGCGACGCCAAGGGCCGTCCGATCGTCAACCTGGTCAACCTGCCCGAAGACGAGAAGGTCGCCGCGGTGGTCGGGGTGCGCGACGCCGACTCGCTCGACGAGGACGACCCCCGGGTGCTGTTGTTCGTGTCCACCCAGGGTGTGGTCAAGAAGACCCCGCTGCCCGCGTTCCGCAACCTGCGGGCGAACGGCATGCGGGCGACCGCGGTGGCCGACGACGATGCCTTGCTCACGGTCCTGCTGGTCGAGGCCGGCGAGGGCAAGGACGTCATGCTGTTCAGCCAGGGTGGCAAGTGCATCCGCTTCGCGATCGACGATGTGCCGGACTACGGCCGGACCGCGCGCGGAAACCTCGGGATGAAGCTCGCCAAGGGCGATGTGGTGGTCGATGCCATCCTCGCCCCGGCCGGCGGTGCCGCCATCGACGAGGAGGACGACGAGCTCGAAGACGAGGCGGAGATCGTCGAGGAGGAGGGCGTCGACGCCGAGGGCGAGCTCGAGGCCGAGCCGTGGGAGACCACGCTGCTCACCGTCACCGAGAACGGGTTCGGCACGCGCACCCCGTTCGAGGCGTACCGGGTGCAGGGCCGCAACGGCAAGGGCATCATCAGCTTCCGCACCGGCGCCAAGACCGGCCAGGTGGTCGGGGCCGTCGAGGTGGCCCCCACCGATCAGCTCATGCTCGTCACCGACACGGGCCGGGTGATCCGCTTCGGGGCCGGCTCGATCCGCGTCACCCTCTCCCGCAACGTCCAGGGCGTGCGCTTGATGCGCCTGGCGGAGGACGAGCGCGTGGTCGACGTCGAGCGTCTCGAGGAGACCGACGACGAGGTCGAGGACGACGAGGTCCTCGAGGCGTCGGGCGACGACGGCCCGGTCGGCGACGAGGACGGTGCCTGAGCCCAGGTCGGGATCGGACCCGGGCACGGCCTCGGGTCCAGGATCGGCCGCCGGGTTGGTGGTGTCGTGGGTGCTTCCCGGGGTGACGGCGCCCCGCCTCGTCGGCGTGGTGCTCGCGCTGACGCTCGGGGGGGTGGTCGTCGGGCGGTCCCCGGTGGGGCCGTTCGCGCTCGACCGAGGCGACGTGCTGTACGGACACGGTGACGCCCAGGCCGCGCTGCGTCACTGGGGGCGCGTGGGCCGGTGGCACCCGGTGGGCTCGGTGCGGATCGCCGCCGACCTGCGGGCTGCGGAGGTCGCGGAGACCGCCCTGGGCGACGGGGAGGCGGCGCGGCGGCTGTTGCGCCGGGTGGTGGAGCACGAGCGACCCGATCCGGCGGTCCTCGCGCAGGCGTGGGCGCGGCTCGCGGCGTTGATGGCGGCGGATGGAGGGCGCGTTCAGGACGCGGTCGACGCCTGGCGAACGGCGCTCCGGGTCGATCCGGAGGCGGCGCAGGTCGGGGCATGGCGGCGCGCGGTGGCGACCACCCTGTCGGAGGCGGGACACCTGCAAGAGGCGCTGCTCGCGTGGGACGCGGTGCTCGATGCCGAGCCCGCGGAGGCGTCCCATGTGTACCTGGCGCAGGGCGCCTTGCTGCTCGCGGCCGACGACGTCGTCGGGGCGCTGGAGGCCTACGAGTCCGCCGAGGCGGCGCGGGAGCCCGCAGTCCGTCAGGCGGCGGCGCTGGGGAGTGCGAGTGCGCATGCGCGGCTCGGGGAGCTGGACCTGGCGCTGGAGGCGCTGGAGCGCGCGGGCCTGCCGGAGCCCGTCGCCGCGTCCCGTGCCCAGGCGCTTCGGGCACGCATGCAGGAGCAGGACGCGCCCTGATCGTCTGCACCCTCCGCGACGATCGGGAGACGCCCGGCACGCGGCGCATGGACGGGTGTCCGGCGGGCCTTTAGGGCGGGGCCACGAGGAGGCCTCATGTCCCGGTCCACCACCCTGTTCGAGCAGGCCCGCGCCGTCATCCCCGGGGGGGTCAACAGTCCGGTCCGGGCGTTCAAGGCCGTGGGGGGCACGCCGCCGTTCATCGCCCGCGCCCGAGATCACCGCATCGTCGACGTCGACGGGCGGGTGTTCGTCGATCTCGTGAGCTCCTGGGGTGCGGTC
This sequence comes from bacterium, assembly GCA_030424555.1. GTDB lineage: Bacteria > Myxococcota_A > UBA796 > UBA796 > JAUHWK01. Next base: position 7,053 of record JAUHWK010000100.1, read on the forward strand.
ATCGCGGGCCACGCCCACCCCGCGATCGTGCGGGCAGCGCAGGACGCGGCGGTGAAGGGCAGCAGCTTTGGCGCGCCCACCGAGGCGGAGGTCCGGCTCGCCGAGGAGATCGTCGCGCGGGTGCCGGCGGTCGACAAGGTCCGCGTGTGCAACTCGGGCACCGAGGCGACCATGCACGCCCTGCGGGTGGCCCGGGGTGCGACCGGTCGCGACCTCGTGATCAAGTTCGACGGCAACTACCACGGGGCGCACGACAGCTTGCTGGTGGGGGCGGGATCGGGACTGGCGACGCTCGCGATCCCCGGCAGCCCGGGCGTGCCCGAGGCGACGGCCGCCCTCACGCGGGTCGTCCCCTACAACGATCTGGAGGCGGTCGAGGCCGTGCTCAAGGCGGAAGGCCAGGACGTCGCCGCGATCATCCTGGAGCCGGTGGCCGGCAACATGGGGTGCGTCCCGCCCGCTCCGGGCTTCCTGGAGGGGCTGCGCTCGCTGTGCGACGACCACGGGGTGGTGCTGATCTTCGACGAGGTGATGACCGGGTTCCGCCTCGCGCGCGGGGGGGCGCAGGAGCGCTTCGGGGTCACGCCGGATCTGACCTGTATGGGCAAGGTGGTCGGCGGCGGGTTCCCGATGGCGGCGTTCGGCGGGCGGGCCGACCTGATGGACCAGGTGGCCCCGGTCGGGTCGGTGTACCAGGCGGGCACGCTGTCGGGGAACCCGGTCGCGGTGGCGGCTGGACACGCGGCCCTGCAGCTGCTCGACGAGGTGGCGTACGCGCGCCTGGAGGCGATCGGGGAGCGCATCGAGGACGGGCTGGTCGACGCCGTCCGCTACCACGGGTGCAGCTTCTCGCGGGTGGGCAGCATGTTCACGGTGTTCTTCCGCGACACGCCCCCCACCAACTTCGAAGAGGCCAAGCAGTGCGACCTGGAGGCGTTCAAGCGCTTCTTCCACGCCGCGCTGGCCGCGGGGATCTACCTGCCGTGCAGCCAGTTCGAGGCGTGCTTCTTCGCGTACACGCTCGACGAGGGCGACGACCTGGCGCGGGTCGTGGACGGCTTGGAGCAGGCCCTGGTCGCGGCCGCGGGGTGAGCTCGTCGGATCACGGGATCGTGACGGTGCGGAGGCACTTGTCGGTCGTCGGATCCGAGCCCCGGACGCTGCGTTGACGGGGTGGGGGGCTGGTGCTACGTGGCGGCCCCCGTCGAGGATGGGGCCCGCTGGCCGGGGATCGCCCCGCAGCACCCTGAGCAGCCCCTGGATCGACACGATCCCCCTGGATCGGACCCGAACCGCCACGACGCCCCCCGCCCGGACACCGGAGATCGCCCACGCCATGGACGTCACCCGCCTGTTCCCCGCCATCGTGATGTACGCGGCGCCGCTCGGTGTCGCGGCCGGTGCGTCGTGGGGTGGTGAGGCGCTGGCGTGGCGTGCCGCGGTGGCCATCGTGGTCACCGGTGCGCTGATGGCCCACGGCGGCATGGCGTGGCGCGGCTTCGTGTCGGACGCCGTCGTCGGCGATGGCCGCACCGCGGCCCGGCGGATCACCCAGCGTCGGCTGGTGGTCGCCGCCACCTTCCTCGGCATGGTCGTGCTGCTGGGTGCTCCCGCTGCGGCGCTCGCCCTCGCCACCCTTGCTACGTCCTCGGTCGTGTTGGCCGGGGTCGCCCTGTCCCAGTCCACCTCGCAGCCCGCCGCCGTTCACGGCCTCGGTTCGGGCGCGCAGGAGATGGCATGCTGATCGCCTCCGGCTTCTCGTGGTTCCACCTGCTGCCCATGGGCGAGGATCCGTCCTTCCTGGACGGCCACGGCTACGTCCTGTTCAGCGCGTGGTTCGTGTGCCTGTCCATCCTCGCGTTCGCGTTCGTGGCGCGCTCGGCCCTGATGTCGGTGCTCGAGCGGGATGGCCTGGGTCGGTACGAGGCCGACGAGTCGATGACCATCCGTACCTTCGCGGAGCTGCTCGTCACCGCGATCATGGGGATGATGAGCAACCTGCTCGAGCGCGACCAGGTCAAGCGCTACCTGCCGCTGGTCGGCGCGCTGGCCATCTACATCTTCTGCTGCAACATCCTGGCGATCGTCCCGGGCTTCCAGCCGCCTACGGACAACATCAACACGAACATCGGTATGGCCCTGATCTCGCTCGTAACGTACTGGGCTGTCGGCATCCTGTTCGGCGGCCGTGAGTTCTGGGCGCACATCACCGGCCCGGTGCCGCTGCTGATGCCGCTGATCGCCGCGATCGAGCTGTTCGGCCTGGTCATCATCCGGCCGGCCACGCTCACCATCCGACTCACGGCGAACATCTTCGGCGACCACACGGTCTACAACATCATGTCGGGCCTGGTGCCGGTCGTGGTGCCTGTGCCCTTCTTGGCCCTGGCGACCATCGTGTCGCTCATCCAGGCCTTCGTGTTCGCCCTGCTCACCACCATCTACATCTCGCTGTCGCTGCCCCACGGGCACCACGACGACGATCACGCTCACTGAGGGACTCCCAGTCCATCTTCCCGGGCGGTTCTCGCCCGCCACCGCACCATCGCCCGCCCTGCGGGACGAGAGGAGACGTCATGACGCGCAACAACCAGGTCCTCGTTCCCGCCTTCGTGATCACCGGCCTGCTGCTGGCCTCCCCGGCCCTCGCGGCCGACGGCACCATGGCCGACCCCAAGGGCCTGATCGCCATCGCCGCCAGCCTCGCCATCGGCCTCGCGGCCCTCGGTGGCACGCTCGGCCAGGGCAACGCCGCCAGCTCCACCTTCGAGTCGATCGCCCGCAACCCGCAGGCCGCCGACAAGATCAACACCCCGTTCTTCGTCGGCATGGCGCTGATCGAGTCCCTGGTGCTGCTGGGGTTCGTCATCGCGTTCCTCCTCCAGGGCTACGTCGCGTGAAAAGGGCCCAGGGCACGCCGGATCCGGCGTCGCTTGGGGGCGGTCCTCGGTCATGGGCGTGAGCCCACTCCCTCCGGTCCGCCCCCGGCGCTCCTGGTCTCCGACGCACCCTGAACCCTTTTCACCTTGAGCGCAGCACGTCTCTCCACCCGGAGGGGCGTGTTTGTGCGTGCGGTCCTCGGCGGTGGGCTTCGCCCACGTCGCCTCCGGTCCGCCGAAGAACCCCCGCGGTTCCGGGCTGTGGGTTGCGGTCCTCGGCTGGTGGGCTTCGCCCACGGCGCCTCCGGTCCGCCGAAGGAACCCCGTGGTTCCGGGTTGCGGTCCTCGGCTGGTGGGCTTCGCCCACGGCGCCTCCGGTCCGCGGAGGGCCGTTGCCTTTGGGGGCATTGGCAGAGGCTTGACCCAGGCGTTGGACGTGGGGATGCCGCGGGGGGCGTGCGTCGTGGTACACCCGGACAGGTGCGGCCGATGGGCCGCGTGGAGGTCCAGATGGTGCACGGCACGACCCGCCGGTGGATGGTGGCGCTCGGGACCCTTGGGCTCGTCGCGTCTTGTGGTGGCAAGAAGAAGTCCGCAGAGCCTGCGGCTCCCCCCGTGGGGTGGGTCCAGGAAGACGGGTGGATGGGCGCCTGCTGGGCGGCCCCGGACTTCGCTGCGATGGGCATGGGCGACCGTCGGATCGCGCGGTCGGAGACGATGGACGCGATGCTG
>JAUHWK010000101.1 GCA_030424555.1 bacterium
CGGCGGATCGGTTGCCCGGCGCGTCTCGACCCGGGCGTTGGGCGCCAGCGCGTCCAGGTAGTTGGTGCCCCAGAACGCCGCGAGCGAGGCATCGCCTCGGACCTCCGCACCCAGGTGGGCCGCCATCGCCGCCCGCATGGTGTTGGCCGTCACGCGCGCATCCTCGCCCGCACGGCAGCCGGTGCAGATCGGGTCGGACTGGCCCCCGATGCAGTCCTCGACAAGATCGCCGTGCCCGCCATCGGGCAGATCGACCCGGAGGCCGTCGGTCCGCAGCGACGCCCACACCGCCCGGTAGTCCTCGCCTTCGGGCGCGCAGGCGGCGTCCTCGCCCTCCGCGACGTCGTCGGCCCGTCCAGCGCCGAACAGCCCCACCGGGACCTCCAGCGAGCCCGCGAGGTTGGGCACCACGCTGACGGTGTCCGGATCCGTGCCATCGCCGTCCACCGGCGACGCGGCGAACACGGCCTTCACGTCCGGCACCGCCGTGGCCGCCAGCAGGGCCAGGCGCCCTCCGCGGCCGTGTCCCGCGAGCGCAAGCTTGGCGGGATCATGACGGACCTCCACCTCGATCGCGTCGTTGCCGAGGGCGGCGACCAGGGCTTGGATGTCCGCGAGCATCTCGGTGTCGGTCCGCCGGCTACCGAGGTTGTCGAGCTGGGGGACGACCACCACGAAGCCCCACGATGCCAGGTGCATCGCAGTGTTTCCGTACTGCTCCTTGTCCTTGTCGGCCTCGGGCAAGAACACCGCCCACCCCGCGGGCTGGTCGTCGGCGAGCGCGCGCGGCTGCACGGTGAGGACGGGGACCTGCGACGCGAATCCCCCGGTACGCGGCCCGAGATCCACGGTCCCAAACGAACGATCCGCACCGAATGGCCCCGTCTTGGTGGGGTCGGCGGCGACGACGTCGGTGTCTCCCCCGCTCCCGATGCCGGAGGTGCAGGCGGTGGAGAGCGCGGCGCCAGCCAGGCACAGGCCCAGCGCGACGGAACGAAATCCGGGCATACGCAATCCGGGCATACAGGATCGGTCAGGACGCATGGACATCGGCTCGTTCTCCACGACCCGCCGGGCGTAACCCGGCACCGCGTGCCCGCGTGCCCCCTGTGCGATACCGGCCGGGGACCCCGCGGAGGTCGGGTGCGGACCGACGACGACGTGCAGGCCACTCCGACTGGGGATGCCCCAGCCCCCACCCCGCTCGCGGTGGTCGGCCGCGCTGTGCGCTTCCCGGGCGCCGACGACGTCGCGGCGTACTGGGCGCTGCTCCGCGAGGGGCGCACCACCGTCCGCCGCATCCCCGAGGGCCGGTGGAACCTCGACGCGCTCGCCGCCTACGCGGGCCGCGACATCCCCGAGCACGTGCTGACGGGCGGCTGGCTCGACGACGTGATGGGCTTCGACGCCGGCCTGTTCCGGATGTCGCCCCGCGAAGCGCGGACGCTCGATCCCAAGCAGCGCATGGCGATGACCGTGGCGTTCGAGGCCCTCGAAGACGCGGGGCTGGCCCCCGCGCGGCGACCGTCCCTGCACGTGGGCGTGTACGTCGCGATCAGCCGGTCCGAGTACCTCCAGCGCTTCTACCACCGCGGGGAGTTCGGCCGGGAGGACGGCGACCGGTACTTCGGGACCGGCACCGACAGCGCGTTCGCCGCGGGACGCATCGGGGCCGCCCTCGGGTGCGATGGCCCCGCGATCAACCTCGACACCGCCTGCTCCTCGTCGCTGGTCAGCCTGCACCTCGCCATGCGCGATCTGCGCGCTGGCGACTGCGACGTCGCGATCGCCGGCGGGACCCACCTGCTCGATCGGCCGGAGATGTCGGTCGTGATGGATCGGTTCGGCATCCTGTCGCCGGACGCCCGCTGTGCCGCGTTCGAGGCCTCTGCCCGCGGCTACGTGCGCGGCGAGGGCGTGGGCTTCGCCGTCCTGCGCCGCCTGGACGACGCCCTGGCCGACGGCGACCGCATCCTGGCCGTCGTGCGCGGGTCCGCCGTCAACAGCAACGGCCGGTCCGACAACCTGATGGCGCCCGACGAGGACGCCCAGGTCCGCCTGCTGCGCGCCGCCCTGCGCGATGCGGGCCTGCGCGGCGCCGACATCGACTACGCCGAGGCCCACGGCACCGGCACCTCGGTCGGCGACCCCATCGAGGCGCGGGCGCTGGTGCGTGCCCTGGCCGATGGCCGTGACGGCCCCCTGCCCGTGGGCACCGCCAAGGCCAACATCGGCCACCTGGAGCTCTCCGCCGGGATCGCCGGGTTCCTCAAGGCGGTCGAGGTCGTGCGGCACGGCATCGTGCCCCCCCACCTGCACCTGTCCGCGCGCAACCCCGCCGTCCCCGGCCCCGATCAGCTGGCCCTCGCCACCGAGCCCACCCCGCTGGTCGCCCCAGGAGGACGTCCACGACGCGCGGTGGTCAACAGCTTCGGGATCAGCGGCACGAACGCCTGTGTCGTGCTCGAGCAACCCCCGCCACCCGCCGCGTCCGCACCCGCCGGACCGGTCGTGGCCTGGCTCAGCGCCCCCACCCCCGAGCGCCTGCGCGACACGGCCGTCACCTGGATCGACGCTGTCGAGCGCGGTGCGGACGCCCTCGCGCTCGCCCGGCGGGGCCTCACCGGTCAGGGCGATCACGTTGCCCGGGCCGGGGCCGTGCTCCACGATCGGGCGGAGGCCCAGGACTGGCTGCACGCCGTCGCAGACGGGTCCCCCACGCCGGGGCACCGCGGCGACGGCGGCCGCCCCCCCCGCATCCTGCTGGCCTTCACCGGGCAGGGCAGCCAGCGCGCCGGGATGGGCCTGGACCTCGACCTGCAGGTCCCCGCGTTCTCCCGCGGGCTCGACGAGGTCGACGCCGTCCTGCGTCCCCTGCTGGGACACCCGATCCGCGACGTGCTGCGCGGCGACACGGTGGACCTGGACGACACCCGATGGACGCAGCCCGCCCTGTTCGCCCTCGGGTGGGCGCAGTGGCGGGCCTGGCAGGCCCTGGGGGTTCGCCCGCACGCGGTGATGGGCCACAGCATTGGCGAGCTCACGGCGGCCACGGTCGCCGGCGTGTTCTCGCTGTCCGACGCCGCTCAGCTGGTCGACGCCCGCGCCCGCGGGATGGGCGCGCTCCCGCCCGGCGGCGGCATGGCGGCCGTCCTCACCGACGCCCAGACCGTCCTCGCACGCTTGGAGACGCACCCCTCCCTCGCGCTCGCGGCAGACAACGGGGGCCGCGCGACCGTCGTCAGTGGAGCCCAGGACGACCTGGACCGCTTCGTCGCCGCCCTCGACGCCGACGGCATCGCCACCCGCCCCCTCACCGTGAGCCACGCCTTCCACTCCCCGCGGATGGATCCGATGCTCGCCGGGTTCGAGGCCGTGGTCGCGGGCCTCACCCCCCGCCCCGCAGTGCTCGACGTCTACAGCAACGTCACCGGCCAAGCGGAGCGCGCCGCCCTGGCCGACCCCACGTACTGGACGCGCCACCTCCGGGGCACGGTGCGGTTTGCGCCTGGGGTCCTCGCCGCCGCCGACGCCGGCTGCGACGTCCTGCTGGAGCTGGGGCCCGACGCCACCCTGTGCGGGATGGCGCGGCGCGTGCTCCGTGGCCGCGACGTCGCCCTGATCCCCACGCTGCCCCGCGGGGGCGGCGACGGCACCCTGCGCGATCCCGCCACCGCACTGTGGACCCGGGGCGCCCCGATCACGCCCGCCGCCCTCCTGTCCGCCCCGGCCCCGTGGGCGCCCGTGCCACCCACCCCGCAGGTCCTCCGGCACCTGGAGGTGGAGGACCCCGGCCCCACCGCCGCAGCACCCGCCACCCTCCGCGAGGCCGGCCCCGCCCTGTGGCGTCTGCGGTTCGATCCGGTCGAGGTGGTCCCCGCCCCCCTCCCCGACGGCACGTGGCTGGTGGTCGGTGGCGACGGGGCCACCGATGCCGCCGCACGCCTGCGAGACGCCGCCGCCGACGTCGTGGAGGTCGGCGCCTCGCCCGAGGCCCTCGCGGACGCCGTCGCGCTGCACGCTCCCCTCGCCGGGGTCGTCGTGGCCGGAACCCTCGCCGCCCACGCCATCGCCCCCGGCGACCCGGCGTTCGACGAGGCGGTCCGGACCCACGCGTTCGCCCCGGTCGCGGCCCTGCAAGCCCTGGACGCCGCGGGCTCCGACGCCCCCCTGATCGTGTGGACGCGCGAGGGCCTGGCCCCGAGCCCCTCTGCCCCGGCCCGTCCCCTGGCCGCCGCCGTCCACGGCGCGGCGCGCACGATCGCGGTCGAGCACCGGGATCGCCACCTGATCCGACACGATCTCGGCCCCGACGACGCCGTCCCGCCCGTGGCCCAGTGGCTGGTGTCCGACGAGGACACCCTGGTGTGGCGCGCCGGGCAGATCCAGGCGCCACGCCTCGTCCCAGCAGGCGCCGCCCCCGACGCGCCCCCGGTCCGCGGCACCTGGCTGATCAGCGGGGGCACCGGCGGCCTCGGCCTCGCCACCGCCGCGTGGTTGGAGGCGCAGGGCGCAGCCCGGGTCGTGTTGCTGTCGCGGTCCCAGCCCACCGGCGAGGCCGCCGCGTGGCTCGCCGACGCGCCCGAGCACCGCCTCCACCGCGCGGTCGATCTCGCCGACGCCGGCGCCGTCCGCGCGGTCGTCGACGGACTCACCGGGGGTCCCCCCCTCCGCGGCGTCCTCCACGCCGCCGGGGTGCTCGCCGACGCGCCGGTCCGGTTCGCCACGCCCGACGGCTTCGCGTCCGTGTTCGCGGCCAAGACCGGCGGCCTGCACGCGCTCATGGCGGCCCTGGACGGTGCCGCCCTCGACCACCTCGTCGTGTACTCCTCCGTCACCGCCACCCTCGGCGCGCCCGGCCAGGTCAACTACGGCGCGGCCAACGCGGCGATGGAGGCGATGGCTGCCACGCTGCGCGCCCAGGGGGTTCCGGCAACCGCCCTCGGATGGGGCCCGTGGGCCGAGGTCGGGATGGCCGCCGCCCTCGCCGACCGCATGACCGCCCGGGGCATGCAGCCGCTGCGGCCTGCGCAGGCGCTGGCCCTGCTGGGATCCGCCCTCGCCGCCCCGGCCGAGCTGCTGCTCCCGCTCCACGTCCGCGCCGACCAGCTCGCCGCCGCCGATCCAGCCCGTCTCGAGGCCCCGCTCCTCCGCGCTTGGACCCCCGGGCCCCGGCCCTCCGCCGCCGTCGAGCCCACCCCCGCGGCCTCCGTGCCGGCACCGCCCGCCGCGCCGTCCGATGCACCCCGCACGCCCGCGCCGGACGACGTGCTGCAGGGAGTCGTCGAGGAAGCCGCCACCCTGCTGGGGTTCGCGCCCGACGAGCTCGACGCCCAGCGGCCCCTCGCCTGGCAGGGGCTGGACAGCGTCCTGGCGGTCGACCTGCGCGAGGCGATCCTCGCCCGCTTCGGGGTCGACCTCCCCCTGGACGCGATCGTCACCGGGCCCCGCCCCCGCGAGCTCGCGGCCCTCGTCGCCCAGGCCTGCCCGGTCTCGCCCTCCCCCGCGCCCACGCCCACCCCAGCCCAGCCCCCTGCCGCCCCCTCGGCGCCCGGCGCGGGCCCCGTCCCCGAGGCCCTGCACCACCTGGTCGCCGAGCTGTTGGGCTTCGAGCCCCAGGATCTCGATCCCACCCGCCCCCTCGCATGGCAGGGCTTCGACAGCGTGCTCGCGGTCGACCTGCACGGCGTGCTGGCGCAGCGGTGGGGCGTCGACGTGCCGATGGACCTGCTCGCGACCGGCCCGCGCCTCACCGAGATCGCAGGGTACCTGCCCGACACCCCCATTGTGGCGCCGACTGCACCCGCGCCGTCCGCCCCCGCGCCTCCGGCCCCTTCCCCGATCGCCGAAGACCCCGCCGACGCCACGCCCCCGCCTGTGATCCTGTGGGTCCTGCTGGTGGTGCTGTTGGGCGCGATCGCCGCGTTCGCGATCGGCTGACGGCTCAGGTCCCGCCAGGATCCTCGGACCCGTCGTCCTGGCGGCGCTTGTACCCGGGCATGCGGGTGGGACGGTCCGGCGCGTCCGGCGCCTCGTCGAGCGCATCCACCCAGCCGCTCACCGCGTCGGGGACGCTGTCGGCGTAGGCGACGTACGGCTTGATGTCGAGGACAGGCGTGCCGTCCAGCAGGTCGATCCCCCGCACGTGCAGCGTGAAGTCCTCCACCCGCTCCAGGACCAGCGCCGACAGCGCCAGCGCGTTGGGACGGTGCGGCGACCGCGTCGCAAACACACCCCGACGCACCTTGGGACCCCGGGTCGGGCGAACGGTGGGCCGCCACCCCTCGTTGCGGTCGAACCAGGCGATCACCCAGATGTGGCTGAACCCCTCCAGATCCCGCAGCGCCTCCCGGGGGACGAGCTGCTTGTCGAGCACGATCTGGGCCGCCACGGGCTCGGTGCTGGCCGTGCCATCGACGACGGGCGCCTGGCGGGGGGTGCCGTAGCGTTCTGCGTACGGCGAGCGCACCACGCCGATGGGACGGACGACGAACTCGGTCACAGGGGCCTCCGGCCGCCCGTAGCGTCCCCACCCACCGGTTGTCCCGTCCGGGGTGGACGGGCGGGCCCCGCCGCGCAAGCATGGCGCCTCGGAGGCCCCGATGCGCATCCCGTCCCCCGCTCTCCTGCTCCTTCCCTTCATCGGCCTGCTCGGCTGTGCCGGAGGCGACGACGGGGACCCCACGCCCGACGAGACCGACACCGGCAGCGCGATCGACTCCGACAGCGACCCCCTCCACAGCGGCCTGCTCGAGACCGACGACACAGGCGACACCGAGGTCCCCGCAGACCGGGAGCCCTGCTCGGACGCCGCCGCCGAAGACCTGTCGGGCTGGTGCGACCTGAGCGTGAACCGCTCCGACGTGATCGTGCCGACCACGGCCGGCACCGCCCTGCGCCTCACCCTCTCGGGCGACAACACCGCGCCCCCGTCCCCCGTCGGTGGCTTCAATGGCCAAGGACGGGGAAACCGCGCATTGGCCGGGGCCCACACCGCGAGCGGCACACTGCTCAGCGCGATCGCCCCCCTCGCCCTCGAGGACCGCGCGGTCAGCGCCCCCCCGGCGCTCAGCCTCGATCTCCTGCTCCGGGTGGACCTCGCTTGCGACGGGGTAGACCACGTGATGCTCATGGTGCAGCGCGACCGCTGGTTCACCACGACGGACGGCGACTGGTCGGTCCGCACCCTGCCGTCGGATCGGGCGGCCTTCTACGCGTACGGCGGCCTGGCCGCGGCCGACAACGCCCAGGTCACGCTGGTGGACGACCCCCAAGCGCCGGGACGACAGCCCACCACCCTGGACGACATCCTCGCGGACTACCCCGACGCCTGCCTCGACAACGGCAGCACCGACGAGCCGAGCCTCCCGTCCGGGACGCTGTCCGCCGTGATGCTGTCGACCGGCGGCGACCTGTCGACGTCCGACATCGCGTTCTGGGACGTCCGCACGCTCACCGTGGGCACGACCACCTGGGGCGTCGTCGCGGACTGATCCGCAGCGCCCGCGACGCGGGCTCAGCGCGGCGCCATCCGGATGCTGCCGTCCAGGCGAATGGTCTCGCCGTTGAGGTATGGCGAGGCCAGCATGAACGCGACGAGCGAGGCGTACTCGGCGGGATCCCCGAGGCGGGACGGGTTGGGGATCGAGGCCGCCAGGCTCTCGCGCACCTTGTCGGGCAGGCCCGCGACCATCGGCGTGTCGAAGATCCCCGGCGCGATGCACAGGCACCGCACGCGCTTGCTCGCGAGGTCTCGGGCGATCGGCAGGGTCATCCCGTGGACGCCGCCCTTGCTCGCCGCGTAGGCCGCCTGGCCGATCTGCCCGTCGAACGCCGCGACGCTCGCCGTGCCGATCAACACGCCGCGCTGACCGTTCGCATCCGGCGCATTGGAGACCATCGCCGCGGCCGCGAGCCGGTACACGTTGAACGTCCCCACCAGGTTGATCTGGACGATCTTGGAGAACAGCCCGAGGTCGTGGGCCGTGCCGTCCTTGCCGACCACGCGCCCCGGCCAGCCCACGCCCGCACAGCACACCGCCGCACCGAGCCGACCGATCGCAGTGGCGGCGGCGACGGCAGCCTCCACGTCTTCGGGCGAGGTCACGTCGGCGCGCACGAACGTCGCCCGCTCCCCCAGCGTGCCGAACACCGCCTGGCCCGCCTCCTCGTTGAGGTCGATCCCCACCACGGACCATCCCTCGTCGAGCAACCGGCGGGTGGTGGCGAGGCCGAGGCCGGAGGCGGCTCCGGTGACGAGGGCGACGTCGGGCATGGGATCTCCAAGGCGGGGACGGATTTCGGCAAACAATTGCCGATTGAGGGTGGACCAGGGTGGGACGGGGCGTCTATAACGACGGCGACGGACCCGTTCGTCGAGGAGATGCGCTGTTGGCGGATGTCGACCCCACCACTGCCCGGCCCGAGGATGCGGCCGCCCTGCCTGCGCGGCTGGTGTTCTCGCTGATGCAGGCCGCCGTCCGCGTGGCCGCCCGGGTCCACATGCCGCTCAAGCAGCTTCAGGAGCTGGTGCGCACCGCGTACTTCCTCGAGCATCGCCGGAACCATCCCCGGGATCTGGTGTCGGTCGCCGACAAGCTCGACGTGTCCCTGCGCACGGCGGGCACCCTCAACAAGCAGCTGCGCGACGCGTTCTTCCGGCCCGAGCGCGAGGTCGAGCCGATCCGCTCCGTCACCACGGCCCTGCTCGGCGGTCCCCTGTCCCGGGCTGGCCTCGAGGAGGAGACCGAGCTCGAGGGCCCCGAGCTGGAGCGCGCGCTGACCCACCTGGGCGAGCTCGGGTGGATCGACATCGGCGACGACGGCGTGGTCCGGCTCAGCCGCACCCTGCGCTCGTGGGTCGCCGACGACCTGGAGAAGCGGGTCGACGGCATCAACCACCAGCTGTCGGTGATCGCCGAGGGCGTCTGGTCGCGCTTCGTCCGCCACGACACCGCCACGAGCGGTGGCCGAACCTGGACGTTCGCGGTCCGGGAGGAAGACCTCGGTCCCCTGGTGGATCGGGTGATCGCCGTGCTGCGGGCCGAGGCCGTCGCCGCCGAAGAGGCCGCGATGGCCGACGATGGCGGGGGAACCCGCGTGGGCATGACCGTGGCCATCGCGCCGATGCGGCCAGCGCCCGTGGAGGAGACATGACCCCCTGGATCCGATGGACCTCGCTGTCCGGCCTGGCCGCAGCCCTGGCGGTCGGGCTCGGGTGTACCCCAGACGAGACCGGCTACGGCGACGGCGACGACCTCCACGGCGGCGACGGCGATCTGGCAGAGGGATCGGCCGACGACGACGACGCCTCCGGGGGCGTGGGCGGACGGGGTTCGGTCGTCCGCTACGCGCCTTCCAGCCCCCTGGGGGACGTCGCGATCCCGGTCACCGTGGTGGCACCGGGCGGTAGCTTCGGCGCGGGTGTGCTCGGCGTGGGCCTCGACGACGGCCCCGACGCCGCCCCCCTGCTCACGGCGGACGGCGGCTTCGTCGGCACCGTGCACGCTGCGGCAGGCGACGTGGTGATCGTCACCGAGGACGACACCGAGGTGGCCCGGGTCACGCTCGCCGCCGGCAGCGGGGCCACCCCCGCGAGCCCCGACCTGGACTCCGACGGGCTCGACAGCGGCGAGTCCGACTTCGGCTCCGCGGTCGACGGCGCCCTGGATGTCAGCGACGGCGTGCTCGGGGTCGACGCCCCCTACGCGGCGTGGAACGAGACCACCGGCGCCTCGGTGTTCGTCGACGCAGGCCAGGACGCATCGCTGGAGGCCGTGTCGGGCGACACCGTGTGCGTGGCGGTGTTCGAGGCCGAGCAGGCCCTCGGATCCCCGGCGTGCCGCGTCCTCCCCTGAGGCCCGGCACCCGCTCCCGCTCGCCAAGGGTCAGTCCTCGAGGCCCGGTGCCTCGCCGCTGAACCACACGCACGCGTTGAGGTCGCGGAACGTCTCGCGCTCGACGACCCACGAGGGCTCGTCGTTCGCGACCGGGTCGTACACGAACGTCCAGGCATCATCGCCTTCGATCGTACACTTCCCGTCCCCGTCCACATCGGCGAACGCGGTGATCCCATGGGTCGCCCCCACCTGGATCACGTCGACCAGAACCAAGGTCGGCTCGGCGACGAGGTCGATCACCTCCCGGTGCTGGATCTCCCCGCCCGCGACGAGGTCGACGATCATCGTCTCCGCGGTGCTGGTGAGCCCGTAGTCCGACGCGTCGATCCGGAAGTCGAGCTGCCGGTCGCACCCGGCGAGCCCCCCGAGCACCAGGAGGCCGCACCCGACCTGGGCGAGGACCGCCCGACTCACGGGAAGATCGGGCGGGTGATGCCGGTGACGTGCTCGAGCAGCCGCATGACCTGCATCGAGTAGCCGTACTCGTTGTCGTACCAGACGTACAGGTTGACCCGGCGCCCGCTGACGATGGTGGCCTGGGCATCGACCGTGCCCGCGTGGGTGTCGCCGACCAGGTCGGTGCTGACCGCGTCCGGCATCGTGGTGAAGCCGACCTGCGGCCCCAGCGGGCTGTTCGTCGCCACCTTCTCCAGGTGGGCGTTGATCTGCTCCTTGGTGACCTCGTGGCGCAGGGTCAGCCCCAGGATCGCCAGCGACACGTTGGGCGTGGGCACGCGGATGGCGTTGCCGGTGAGCCGCCCCT
>JAUHWK010000102.1 GCA_030424555.1 bacterium
CACCAAGGCCTGGGAGTGGTGGCCGGCCGGGCTTCCTGAGCCCGATGGCTGGAACGAGATCCGGGTCTGGGCGCTCTTCGCGGGCGCCATGATGTTGATGGTCGCGAGCCTCCGAGACCGGCGGGCGGCCGGGCGCATCCTGGCGTTCGGATCGGTCTTGATCACGCTGGTGTTCGTGGTCCGCGCCCGCGGCGACTGGATGAACGGGTACCGGTGGCTGTCGATGGCCCAGGTCCCGCTGGTGCTGCTGCTGGCCACTGGGATCGACGAGGTCGCGGGGCTGCTTCAGCGCCTGTACTCCCGCGAGGCGTCCCCTTCGTGGACCACCCCGGGCTGGCTCGGGGCCACCCTGCTCACCCTGGGGCTGCTCCCGGGCTTCTTCAGCCACTCCGACCACCTGTTCGGCAAGCGGGAGATCGGGCCGCACTCCGTCAAGCGACGGGTCGACTACACGGCGTTCCTCGGGGATCGGCTGTGGCAGTACGATGTGCCGATCCACAACCTCGACGTCGACATGGGGGCCCACCTGTGGTGGACCAAGCACCGCATGGTCGACATGGCGGGGTTGGTCGACATCCCGGTGGCGATGCACACCTGGCAGCAGCGGGTGTTCGCGGAGCAGTACGTCTACCAGCAGCATCCGCCGTTCTTCGCCCACCTCCACGGTGGCTGGGCGAGCAAGTCGCGGCTCACCACCTACCCTGTGTGGGAGAAGGGCTGGGTGGAGCTCCCTGGCTACCCGGTGAGCCGTCGCACCTTCCACACCGGCAACCACGTCCGGCGCAACCTGATCCTGGTGGACGCCTACCCGGGCACGCCCGGTCGCACGGTGCGGTTTGAGGGCGGCATCCGCCTGGAGGGCGTCGATGTCCCGTCGCCCGAGACCGCGCCGGGGGGCGGGCTGTACGTCGAGGTCGGCGTGTCCTACCGCCAGCCCGACGACAAGCAGGACTTCCGGCTGTTCGTCACGCTGTCCAACGGGGCGGGCGCGGTCCACATGGTGGACGTCCCCAACGGCTACGACTGGATCCCGCCAACCGAGTGGCGGATGGACGAGGTGTTCCACGGACGCTTCGGCTTCCCGCTTCCCGACGACCTCCCTGCGGGGACGTACGACCTCGGGGTGGTGTTCCTGGATGCCGACGGCCTGCCGGTGCCGCTGGAGCGTGACGAGGAGACCGGCGTGCCCCTCCAGCTCGCCGACGGGGCGATCTGGGCGGATGGCGATGCGGTGCCGGCCCACGTCGTGCGCGGGGAGGTGCGCTTCCCCGCGATGGTCACGATCGGCACGGTGGGCGAAGACGTGAAGGCAGCGCACGCCGATCGCGAGGCGGCCATCGCCCATGCGGCGGCGGGTCGCTGTGAGGATGCGGCAGCGGCCTGGGCGCTCGCGCGCTTCCACCTGCCGGAGGCGCGGGCCTGGTGGGAGGAGAACCGTCCCGGCGCCGAGGTGTCCGGGTGCTTCGCGGCCCGGGCCGAGGCCAACCCCGATCGGATCGCGGCGTCGTGGGACATGGACCAGGCGCGCGTGTGGGACTTCCGCGCGCCGGCGTACGTCGCCGCGGCGCACACCGTGTCGGCCGACCTGTGGGAGCAGGGGGAGGCGGCGTCGGCCACCGGAGACTGGACGGCGGCCTACGAAGCCTACGAAGCCGCGGTGCGGGCGCGTCCCTGGTTTGCGTGGGGACGTCGGGCGGCGGAGAAGGCTCGGGATCGCGCCTTGGGTCTGGCGAAGGATGAGGACGACGCGGCCAAGACCAAGGCCAAGGTCGCGGCGGCGGCCCGTGCGGCGGCCAACGCGGCCAAGCGTCAGAAGGCGGCCGACGACGCCCAGTGATCCCGGGTGGAACCTCGTCGGTCTCCGGGTTGGCTCACCCCCAGTGCCTCGGGGACGTCACCGCGCGATGCCATTCCGTGACATCCGAGGGGGACCGCGGGCTTCCGGCGCGTTGCCCGTGCGTCCCACAAGCTATCCCCAGAGTTATCCACAGGCTGGGCCGCGACCGCCCCCGGTAGCGGGTACGGGAATTATCGGCGTATCTCCGTGGACCCCGGCGAATCGGGCCCGGATGCACGACGTGTGTGTCGTCGATGTCATGAGGGTTTTCCGCAGCACGGACGCATCGAACGTCATCGATCGTCGGCGGAGGACGCCGGCCGTGGCGGGACCGAATGCCACCAGCGCGCGAGGGCCTCTCGGTCTGCGTCGGACAGCCGACGGGTGCCCTCCTCGACCAGCCGCATCATCTCGCCGCCGACGAAGTCGCCCTCGGGGGTCATGCCGTAGGCGAGCAACGTGACGCGGTCGTCGTGGGACCATGCGTGGGGGTCCCCGGCGGGGTGGGGTCGGATGTCCGGGGATGGCTCGGGGGGTGCGTCGGTGCCCGCGAGCTCGGCCCCTCGGCGTGGCACGCCGATGCCGGATCGCGGCGTGTGGCAGCCACCACAGTGGGCGACGGCCTCCCCGAGGTAGCGACCCCGGGCCAGGACGGGATCCTCGCCTCGGGCGGGCTCGAAGGGGCCTCGACGGAACCCGACCATCCGCCACAGTCCCAGCACGCTCCGCGCCCGCGCGCCTGGGTTGAGGTCGTGGGGGGTGTCGGGCTGCGCCACGGGGTCGAGGAACTGGAGCCAGGCCCACAGGTGGCGCAGATCGTCGTCGGAGATCCCGGTGTACGAGGGGTACGGGAACGCGGGGTACAGGAAGCGGCCGTCGGGATCCCGGCCGTGCCGCATGGCCCGCTCGAAGTCCTCGAACGTCCAGGCGCCGAGCCCGTGCTCGGGATCGGGCGTGATGTTGGGGCCGTGGAATGTGCCCCACTGGGTGGGCAGGGCGTACCCGCCGGCACCCGGCGCGCCGCCTTCCTCCGTGTGGCAGGCCAAGCACCCGGCGAGACCGGCCAGCACGGCGCCGGCTTCGGGGTCTCCTGCGACCGCGGACGCGGGCTGGGCCGCTGCTGCGTCAGAGGGCGACCCGCCGAGCGCTACGACCCCGAGCACCCAACTGGGTAGCCAGCTGGGCAGCCAACTGGGCACCCAACGGAGCGCCCAGTGTCTGCCGTGGATCAGTGGTCGTCCTTGCGGAACGTGTCGTGGCAGTCTCCGCAGGCCTTGCCGACCGCGAAGAACGCGGCCTTGCTGGCCTCGAGGTCGCCCTTGGCCGCGATGGCGGCGAACGCCTTGGCCTTCTCCGAGAAGGCAGCCGCCTTGGCCTTGAACCCGTCGGGATCGGTCCAGACGGCGGGCAGGGCCTCGGTGGTCGGGACCGCGTCGGGTCCGGTGCCCGCGGGGAACAGGCCGGTGAGGTGGTCGGACACCGCGGCGATCGCCTGGGCGTGCCCCGCGAGATCGGCCGGACGGGCGACCTTGCCCTTCACGACCATGCCGATGGCCTTCATGTGCTTGGACAACCCCTCGAAGTACGTCTCGCGGTAGTCCACGAGATCGGTCGGGGTGGGGTCTCCTGCCACGGCCGGGGTGGCGAGGGTGGCGGCGATCAGGACGCTGGCGATCGGTCGGTGCATCGTTCCTCCTGACGCTCGGGTACGACGAGCGGGGGCGTGTGGCAATGGCCGGACCCGTCAGGGTGTGTCGATCGTCCCCCCAAGCAGAACGCCCCCTCGACGGATCCGCAGGGCGGGGTCGAGGGGGCGCGGCCGCCTCCCCACGACGCATCGCAGGGAGGACGGTGAGACGAACTCAGCTGTCGCTGTCGGTCTCGTCGGTCTCGTCGGTCTCGTCGGTCTCGGCGGTGTCGGACGTGTCCGCGGTGTCCGCGGTGTCCGCCGTGTCACCGGTGTCCGAGGTGTCGGACGTGTCCGCGGTGTCCGCGGTGTCCGAGTCGGCCATGTCGGTGTCGTCGGTGTCGCCGTCCTTGTCGCCGCCGTCACAGCCGAAGGCGGTGATGGTGGACGCCAGGACCAGGGCCGTCAGAGGCCGGTTCCAGATGTTGCGCATGTCTCCTCCTACAGGCCTGCTCTATGCTGGCCACGGCGGACGTTATCCCGTCCGACGCCAAGGCGAAACATTTCTTCCTGGCGAATAGGCCGCTGTGGTGGGGATCAATGCCTGTTCCCCCGTTTGGTGTGGCGGTCCTGACACGCGACGGGCGGGTGACTGGTACCCGTCTAGTACAATTTGAACCGTGAGAGTGGGCGCCGGCGGATCCAAGGAGGACAGATGTGTGTCCATTGGGCGACGGCGGCCGCCACTGTGGATGAAGGATCGGTGCGCGCCCCACGACGCAAGCCCCGGAACGGCCACGTCGTTAGACGCGGGCGGTGCGGAGATGGAGGACGAGGTGGCCCAGCAACGGACGATCCACACGGCGCGAAACCTGATCCAGGCGACCAGCGGCGGGTGGTTGATGGGGGCCCTGCTGGGCTTGTCGGAGGCGGGCCTGCACGCGGCGACCGCGCCTGCCGCCGATGCCGTCGCGCCGGCCTACGCGGCCGTCCTGTACGGCGTGCTGGGCATCCCCTTTGGGCTGTGCGGGGGCCTCGCGTTCACGGTGTACGAGCGCATGCGGGATCCCGGTCCGTCGGCGGAGGCCCGGGCGTTGGTCGCCGGAGCGATCGCCACCACCTGGCCGTTGGCCGGCTTTGCCGGTCGCTACCTGCTCAACAAGATCGTGTACCTGGAGCGGGGGGTGCCGCTTTCCGGCATGGCGGGGCTGGCCGTGGCCCTGCTCGTGGTCAGTGCCTTGCTGTGGACGGTGGGGGTCGTGCTCCTCGACGGGCCCCTGCAGCGCTTGCGGACCGGTCCCGGCAGCCTGGGGGGCTGGGCGATCCTGGTCGCGGCCGGGGTGGCGTGGGCCGTGGTCGGGGCACCGCCGGATCCACGGGCGTCGTTTGACGTCGGCAAGCCGATCCCACCAGCGCTCGAGGACGCGCCCAACATCCTGGTGATCGCGGTCGACACGCTGCGCGCCGATGCGCTGGGCACCTACGGGGCCGAGGGCGATCCCTCTCCGGCGATCGACGCCTTGGCCGCCCGCGGCATCGTGTTCGAGCAGGCCCACACCCAGGCGAGCTGGACCCGTTCCTCGTTCGCGTCTCTGTGGACCAGCCGGCTCCCCAGCAGCCACAACGCGGACACCAAGGCCGCGCGGTTGTCCGAGGACGCCACCTTGGTGAGCGAGGTGCTTCAGGACGCGGGCTACGCCACGGGTAACCTCGTCAACAACATCAACGTGACGGCCACGTTCGGGTTCGACCAGGGCTGGGACGTGTTCCTGTACGAGGCGCCCGACTACGTGCTCGGGGGCACGGAGTCCGTGTTCTCGCTGACCTTCTACAAGGTGCTGCACAAGCTCCACGAGAAGCTCGTCACCACCAAGGAAGTCGGGCGCTTCTACCAGCCTGCGGACGTGGTCCTGGCGGATGCCCGGCGGTTCATCGAGGCCAACGCCGACAGCCGGTGGATGCTCGTCACCCACCTGATGGAGCCGCACGATCCCTACTTCCGGCACCCGAACCTCGAAGGGACCGGCTCGGCCATGTTCGACGGCTTCGCGTATGGTCGGGCGGAGCATGAGCACCCCGATCCGGCCGACGCGGAGATGCTCGAGCGCCTGTACCGACACGAGATCACCCACATGGACCGGCGCATCGCGGAGTTCGTCGCGTGGCTGGAGCAGCGCGGGGAGCTCGGCCGGACGCTGATCGTCCTCACCGCCGACCACGGCGAGGAGTTTGGGGAGCACGGAGGCTTCTGGCACGGGCAGACCCTGTACGACGAGCAGACGCGGGTGCCGCTGATCGTCGTCGACCCGCGGATGGACGTCGAGGGCGTGCGCGTGCCGTGGCAGGTCCGCAGTATCGATGTCGCCCCCACGCTGGCGGCCGCGGCCGGCCTGCGCTTGCAAGACAAGTGGGCGTGGTTGGGGACCGACCTGCTGAAGGACGTCCAGGACGCCCTGTCGGATCGCGCCGCGGCGGTCGAGCAGGCCGAGGCGGCGCGCCAGGCCGCCCTCGAGGCCGCGTCGGACACGGATGCCGACACGGATGCCGACACGGACGACGGGGAGCCGATCGATCCCGTCCCGCCCGCGGTCGATCCAGCTGCCCCGCTGTTTGGGGACCTCACCGGGTGCGCTGCGTACCTGGATCCCCGCAACCGGGTGGTCGTGGCAGAGCAGGACTTTGAGGGGGTGGTGCTGTCGTCGGTGCGCGCGCGGGGCGGAAAGCGGATCCGTGCCTCCGAGGGCAACGCCCGCGGGCTGCCCACCCGCCAGCTGTTCAACATCGTGACCGACCCGGGTGAGCAGGACGATCTCGAAGGCAAGGACGCGGTGATCTGCGACGACGCCGCGGCGCTCGCGCGCGAGACGCTCGACGAAGCGCTCAAGGAGGCGCTCTCGGGCGCGTCGGGCTCCGCCATCCACGGCGGGGAGGCTGAGGTGGATGCGTCGGAGACCGCGCGCATGTGTGCGCTCGGCTACCTGTCGGGGCCGGCTTGCGAGCAGTGAGGGACGCGCAGGCGTGAACGGACCGACACCCCGTGCGCGATCGTCTCGCTTGGACCGACGGTCCGAAGAGACTTAGGGGCGGGTTGATCCGGGAGGCTGCGCGGTGCGTACCCGGTGCGTCGAGCCCCCACCTCGCTCCCCGGTCTGCCCGATGCCCCCCACCCTCCGCATCCCTGTGGATCTGCACACCTCGTCGCAACGCACCGGCACCAAGCCCGGTGGGGGTGGGGTCGGCAGCCGTCCGGGCGGCAGGACGCGCAACCGGACCACGGCGCCCGGCGCCTCCCAGGGCGTGCCGGCGATGCGGCGAGGGTCACGTCGGACCTCGGATCCAGGCGCCTCGGGATCGGTCTCCCAGCTACGGGCGCCTCAGCCCCTGTCGATGCCGGGGCCCCAGGTGGCGGTGCCCTCCACTCCGCGTCCGGCGCCCGTGGCCAGCGCGCGAACCCCTACGGTCCGCGTGCCGCAGGCCGTCTCCGCGCCCCGCATGGACAGGGGGGTGGCCCCGGCACCTTCCCAGCCCGCACTAGCCCACCTCGCGGGCGGCCAAGGGGGTGCGGCCCTTCAGGCCCGAGCCCGCCTGCGCGCGATGGTTGAGCGCACCTTGGCGGGCGTGCCCCCCGAGCACCTCGACGTGGCGCGGGCCGCGCTCCGCAAGCGGCTGGGGGCGGCGGTGTTCGACGGGCTGTTCGGCGACGAAGGCTGATCGCCTCAGCGGTGGCGGAACACCGGGGCGCGGCGCTCGAGCAGCGCGTTCACCCCTTCGGCGTGGTCCTCGCTGACCTGGGCGATGCCCTGGTAGGTCGCGGCCAGGTCCAGGGCTTGATCGGCGGAGAGGTCCCAGCTGCGGGCCATCGCTTGCCGGGCGAGCCGCACGGCGATGGGGGCGTTGGCGGCGATGCGGGCGGCCAAGGCGCCGGCGGCCTCCAGCAGGTCGTCGTGCGCCACGACCTCGCCCACCAGGCCGATGCGCTGGGCGTCCACCGCGTCGAGGAGGTCGCCCGTGAGCACCATCTGGGCGGCCTGGGCGTAGCCGACCGCGCGGGACAGCCAGTAGGCCCCGCCGTCGCCGGGGATCAGCCCCACCTTCACGAACGTGGAGCCGAAGCGGGCGCGCTCGGACGCGATGCGTAGGTCCGCCATGCAGGCCAGATCGAGGCCGGCGCCGATCGCAGGCCCGTTGATCGCGGCGATGACCGGCTTGTCGAACGCCAGGAGACGGCGGGGGACCCGCTGGATCGTGCGCTGATAGGCCACACGGAGTCGGGCGCCGTCGCCGGCGAACATCCCGGTGCGGTCGCGCATCGCCTTGAGGTCGCCGCCTGCGCTGAACGCGGGGTCGGCGCCGGTGAGGAGGACCACCCGGACGTCGTCGTCATCTTCGAGGGCGTCGAGGGCGGCGCACAGGCTGTCGATCATCGCCTCCGAGTACGCGTTGCGGGCCTCGGGCCGATCGAGCGTGAGCACGGCGGTGTGGGGGGCGGTCGGATGGCGGTCGACGAGGATGTCCTGCATGGCGGCTCCGGGGCGTGCGGGGTCGTATCGTCGGGAGAAGCCGGGGGGCGTTCGCTGCGCCGGTTACCGTGGGAGGCCGCGCAGGAGACGGCATGGCGACCTGGCACCCGTTCACCCAGATGCAGGGGTTCTCGCCGATCGGCGTGGTCCGGTCCGCCCAGGGGGCGTGGGTGGAGCTGGAGGACGGGCGCCGCTTGTTCGATGGGGTCGCGAGCTGGTGGCTCAACGTCCACGGACACAGCCACCCCGCGTTGGTGTCGGCGGTCTCCCGGCAGATGGGGGCGTTTGCCCAGGTGGTGCTCGCCGATCTGGATCACCGCCCGGCGCTCGACCTCACCGACGGCCTCGCCGCGGCGCTGCCCGGCGACCTGCGTCACGTGTTCTTCTCCGACGACGGGTCGACCGCGGTGGAGGCCGGCCTGAAGATGGCCTGGCAGGCCCAGAGGGCGCGTCACGGCGCGGGAGTCCGCGACAGGATCGTCTGTTTTGACGGGGCGTACCATGGAGACACGCTCGGGGCGATGTCGGTGGGTGCCCGCGATGTGTTCACCGCCCCGTTCCACGACCTGCTGCGGGAGGTCGTGTGTGTGCCGTGGGACGACGCAGAGGCCGCCGAGCGGGTCCTCGCGGAGCAGGGGGACCGGGTCGCGGCGGTGATCACCGAGCCACTGGTCCAGGGCGCCTCGGGAATGCGCTTTCAGGCGCCCGAGACCTTGGCGCGAGTCGCGCGGGCCACGCGGGATGCGGGGGCACTGTTGGTGGTCGACGAGGTGATGACCGGCTTTGGGCGCCTGGGCACGCTGTTCGCGGTGGAGCAGGCGGGGGTGGTCCCCGACATCGTGGCGCTGAGCAAGGGGATCACGGGCGGGACGCTTCCGCTCGGCGCGACCGTCACCACGCCGGCCGTCTACGAGACCTTCTTGTCCGACCGGGTGGAGGATGGGTTCCTCCACGGCCACAGCTACACGGGCAACCCGTTGGCCTGTGCGGCAGGCGTCGCCTCGCTCGGGCTGTTCGAGACGGAGCGCACCCTGGACAACGTGGCCACCTGGGCGCCCGTGTTTGAGCAGGCGGTGGCGCACTGGGCGGCCGATCCCCGTGTGGCGCGCCCGCGGTACCGAGGAGGGATCCTGGCGGTCGACGTGGTCGGCGGGCCGGGCGGCTACCTCGATCCGATCGGGCGCCGTGTGAAGTCGGAGGCGCTTGCCCGCGATCTCCACCTGCGGCCGCTGGGGCCGGTGGCGTTCTTGATGCCCCCGCTGGCCACTCCGCGAGAGGAGGTGGCGTGGGCGGTGGAGCGCCTGGTGGAGTCCGTCGACGCCGCGCTCGGGCCGCGAAGCACCCCGTAGCCGTGGCGCGGGGAGCGACGATGCGGGACGCGCGCTGGCCGTGGTCGTCCACGTCCTGACGGGGAGCCCCTGACGCACGTTAGCGTGGGGTCGCCCCCATGCGTGGAGTCGTGCCGTGCCGTCGATCCTCGACCTCGCCCTCGTGTGTGGGATCCTGGGGCTGGCCCTGTGGCTTCCCCGGCGGCTTCCCGACACCCGCCTGTTCGCGGGGCTGGCGATCGTGGGGCGGACCTGGGCGGTGGCGGAGGTCCTGGCGCTGGTGTGGCTGCCCCCACCCGGGGACCCCCCGATGGTGGTGATCGACGAGGGGCCGATCGGCCACGGGATGGTCGTGCCCGGGAGCATCGGCGAGCCACCGGGGCCTTCGGACGATCGGCTCGTGCTGGTGGTCGGCGACAGCTTCGCGCAAGGGCAGGGTGCGCCGGCGGATCAGTCCATGCCGGCTCATCTGCAGCGTGGGCTGGCTGCCGATGGCGTCCGGGTGCGCAACCACGGCGCCCGGGGCTCGGAGTTCCCCGACCAGCTGGTCCGCGTGGCGTTGATGGACCGAGAGCTGTCACCGGACGTGGTGGTGTGGAGCTTCACCCTCAACGATCTGGAGCTCGGGTACGAAGGACGGGACGCGATCAGCGTGCGCGGGGAGCTGACGGCCCGGGGGCCGACCCCCCTCTTGGCCGCCTTGCGGCGGACGGGCACCGCCTGGTGGACGCGGGAGGCGATGGAGGACGACTACACCGCCCTGTACGATCCCGACGGCGCGCCGTGGTCTGGCTTCGAGCAAGGGTTTCGCAGGGTGGTGGCGTCGCAGCAGGACCGCGGCGCCCGGGTGGTGTTCGTGATCTGGCCCTTGCTGTATCGGCTCGACGCCTACCCCTTCCGGGCGATCCACGCGCAGCTTGCCCGGGCCGCGGAGGACGCGGGGGCCGAGGTGGTCGATCTGCTCGAGGTGTTCGAGGGGATGGACGAGCGGACCCTGTGGGCCCACCCCACGGATCACCACCCCAACGCCCAAGGCTACGGGATGGGCGCGCGGGCGGTGCTGGCGGCGATCGAGGCGGCGCCGTTTCCGGACAGCGCGCGCTGGGGGCCGGGGGCGAAGCCGTGGTTGGATCCCCCGTACGATGGGCTGGAGCGTCGCTGGGCCGAGGACCCCACGGCCGACACCCTCCGCGCGAACGCGATCGCCCTGTGGGACCTGCACGCAGAGGCGTTTGCCCGAAACACACACCACCCGATGGTGGGACGGGTGCCGCCGCTCATGCTGGCGTCGGCGTGGCTGCGGCGTCCTGCGGGAAGTGCCGAGGCCGAGGCCG
>JAUHWK010000627.1 GCA_030424555.1 bacterium
CTCATGGTTTAAGCCCGCCCGAAAAAATGCGCCTCCAATCGCCGACTCGGCCACCCCACCGGGAGCCATTGTGAAGTAAATTCCATCATGCATACTGCCTCCACCATGCGAAAGCACCCTTGTTTCTGCGCCCTGGAACATAGAATACAGACTGTCCAGGAAACACCGTGTTTGAACCAAGTTTAGTCCAGCGAGGAAAAAATCTCGAAGGGGATTCAAAGTGTGTTGCCTTGTCCATGGCGGGTGCTCTGGCCACTGGTCATCGGCACCCTGGATTACTGCGTTTTTTGCGCCGGGGTGGTCGATGGTGGGGCGTTTCTCTCGTGGCCTGCCACCTCGCGCGCCACCCCGAGGACGCCCTGTGGCTCGGGGGGATCCTGCGGAGCGCGCGGGACGACACCACGGACGACCAGGTCCACGCCGTGATCGATCGGTTCCGCGAGGGGGGCGCGCTGCGCGACGTCCTCGATCGGATCGATGGGCTGGTCGCCACGATCGATGCCGGGGCGCTGGCAGACGAGCCGCGCCTGGCGCGGGTGGCCCATGGTCTTCGCGACCGCATCCTGCGGCCTCTGGAGCCGCTCCGTGCCTGACGTCACCCCCGAGCTCGTGTCGGTCCCGGCGGGGGCGGTCTCCGCTGGAGCGGTCTCGGTCGGGGTGGGGGCAGCCGGTGCGCTTCCGGCCACGCCGGAGGTCGACGCCGTCCTCGAGGTCCTCGCCAAGGGCTCGCGGAGCTTTTCCTTCGCAGGGTTGTTCCTCCCGCCGGCCCAGCGTCGCGACGCGGCCCTGCTCTACGCGTTCTGCCGCCATGTCGACGATGTCGCCGACGACGCGCCCGACCCCGCCACCGCGCGCGCCGGCCTGCGTCAGCTGGAGGACGAGCTCGCAGGCGTGGCGGTCCGTCGGCCGCTGATCGCCCATCTGATCGCGCTGTTCGATCGCCGCGGGATCGACGTTCGGCACGCGCACGACCTGATCCACGGCGTCCGCACCGACCTCGACCCGGTTCGGGTCGCGAACGATGGGGAGCTCGTCCGCTACGGCTACCATGTGGCCAGCACGGTCGGCCTGATGATGTGCGGCATCCTGGGCGTGCGATCCGAGGACGCGCTGCCGTTCGCGATCGATCTCGGGGTCGCGATGCAGATCACCAACATCTGCCGTGACGTGCGGGAAGACGCCGAGAACGGACGGGTGTACCTCCCTGCCACCCGGCTCACGGCCGTGCGCTGCACGCCCGATCCCGAGGGGGTGCTCGCCACGAGGGAGGGGGTCTCGATGGTGGTGCTCGACCTGCTGTCGTTGGCGGAGCGCTACTACCGGTCCGCGGAGTCCGGCATGCACCACATCCCGTGGCGTCCCCGCCTGGCGATCCTGATCGCGGCCCGGGTGTACCGGGCGATCGGCGTGCGGTTGGCGGCGTCCGGCGGCGATGCGCTCGCGGGCCGCACCGTGGTGCCGTGGACCGCCAAGGTCGTGGTCGCGCTCCAGGCGATCCTCGCGTTTCCCTTCCTGTCGTGGCGCGCCCAGTCCCACCGACGGGCGCTGCACCGTGCGCTTGCGGGTCTCGCGGGGGCGCACGTCCGTCCCCCGGTGAGGTGACGCGATGTCGTACCAGATCAAGATGGTCTCGGAGATGCTGGGCATCCCGAAGAACACGCTGATCGCATGGGAGCGGCGGTACGCCATCGTCGATCCGGGCCGCACCGAGTCCGGCTACCGGGTCTACTCCGATCGCGACATCGCCACGCTGCGGCGGGTCCAGTCGCTGATGGACCAGGGCTACAAGATCGGCGAAGCCTGCCGGATGGTGCTGGACGAGGGGCCGCCCCTGGTGGCGGAGCCTGGCGTCACCACCGCCGTGCCGTCGTCGGATCGGGCCGCGCTGGCCCACCTCCGCGACGAGCTGCAGGATCACCTCCTCGAGTTCGATCGCGCGGCGGCGGATCGGGTGGCGGCCCGGCTGGTGATGCTGCCGTACGAGCTGGTGATGGACGAGGTGTACTTCCCCATGCTGCGCGACGTCGGGGCGGGCTGGGAGGTCGGCCGGATCAGCGTGGTGCAGGAGCACTACGTCACGGCCTACGCGC
>JAUHWK010000628.1 GCA_030424555.1 bacterium
ACGGGGCACAGCGCCACCTGTGGGACGCGGGCACAGGGATCCGCGGGGGAACCTGGACCACGCAGGATGCCTACGGACGCGACACGCCTGCCACCGACACCGCCCTCCCCCCTCTGTACTGGCACTTCGCATCCCCTCGGGACCCCGAGGGTTCCAAGGCCCTGAGGGCCGTGGCACCCGCCCAGGCCGCAACGTGGATCGCCGCATGCCGCCAAGGCAAGTCCCCGATCGACGTGGTCACCGAGGGGCTGACGGAAGTCACGCACCCCGTGCTGCGGGCGGCGGTGGCGGTCGAACTCCAACGCGCCGTGGCGATCGCCGAGTCCTTGGACCCGCTGCGAGACCTCGTCAGCCCATCCGGGTCCACGGGGCGTCCCGCCGTCGACCTCGACGAAGCCCACACCCGGGCGATCGCGGCGGTCGCGCGGGCCTGCGGCGTGTCGATGTACGCCGCCCACGCGACGGTCGCGGCCCCGCCGAGTCCCGGCGACACCGAGGGATTTCCCCTGCCGTCCGACCCCGATGCCGTCCGGTGGGCCCTGGCGTTCGGCGGCCCCCACGGCCTGCTGTGGCACGCCGCATCACCGCTGGCGCCGCCCACCGCGCGGCGCGCGTTCGTCACCGCGGCCCAGTGGCTCCTCGACCACGTCTTCGACGGCGAGGATCCCGCCGCGTGGTGGGTCCGCGTGCCCCTCGCGCGGGGCCAAGCCGCCCCCCCGCACCACACGGTGCGACGCCGTGGTCCTTTCCACGAGATCGTCTACCCCCAGCCCCATGCCCCGGACGGGTTCCTCGATGGAACGAGCGACGGGTGGTACCTCGCGCTCGTGATCGGCCCTCGGGCCGAAGCCGAGGCCGCGGGGTCGGTGCGCGAGGTGGCCTTCGACGGCGTGGTCGACCGTGCGATCGCCCAAGCCTGGATCGCCCGACTGTCCGACCGCCCGCCGCCCACGTTCGAGCCGGAGATGTTTTCGGAGCTCGGCCAGGCCACCGGGCTCACCGAGACCCAGGCCGGCGCAGTGTGGCTGGGCCTGTACGAACTGTTCGTCACGATGTGGCTGGACGAGACCCCCGCCACCCAGCTCGGCATGACCCGCACGCCCTACAAGACCGCGCGGGAGACCATGCTGCGGCAGCTCCGCGGCGCGACCCGCCACGCGTTCTTCGCCGACGCCGCCCGGTGCGACGTGGCATGCCTCGACCGCCTCGTGGGCGGGGGCAGCGACGACCCCACCTCGTGGGTCCACCACGTCGCACGGTGCTGGATCGACCGGTTCGGGGCACGCCCTGCGCTCGACGACGCCACGATCAAGCATGCGAAGAAGGTGCTGGGACCGACCGCCGTGAGCCACCTCAGTCGGTTGATCGATGGGGAGGACGCCCCCATCGAGGATCCGTGGACCCTGGGGACGGCCGCGGTCTGGAGCCTCCAGGAGCTCCCGTCCGGCCACCCGCTGCAGGTTCGGGGCCTGCGCGCGCTGGAGCGTCTCGACACCACCTTCGCCACCCCCGGCCTCTGGGTCGACGTGTTCGACATCCACACGCACGCCGCGCTTGGCCGGCACCTCGACGCCGCGACCATCTCCGGGCTCGTCGACACCCTCAACCGCCGCAGCGATCCCGACGCCGGCTTCCTGTCGCGCACCCTCGACGAGCAGGGGCCCACCCCGGTCCTCCGCGTGGAGCGTCAATCGGACTGGGTCACCTCCCTCGCCGTTCAGACCTCGGAGATTCGCCAGCCTGAGGACTGGAGCACGCTGCTCGCCTCGTTCGAGGGCACGTACGACACGTCGAGGGCGTCGTCGCGGGATTGGCGACGCTGGCTCCCTTGGCTTCGCACCGGCCCGCTTGCCCAGCTCCGGGCCACCATGGCAGGCACGGGCCTCCCGGACGGAGCCTACGAGGTCGATCCCCGGGTGTCCGTCCCCGATCTGGTGGCCACCGTCGCTTCCACCCTGGGCGTCCCCGACGACAGCGCCACCCTCTACCTCCAGCTGCTCGCC
Organism: bacterium; assembly: GCA_030424555.1. Lineage (GTDB taxonomy): Bacteria > Myxococcota_A > UBA796 > UBA796 > JAUHWK01. Next base: position 2,004 of record JAUHWK010000628.1, read on the forward strand.
CTGCCGTTCCCCACCGTCGCACGGATCGGTGCGTTCAATGGATGGACACGCCCGATCGCCGAGGCGGCCGCCAAGCCCCTGCACAGC
>JAUHWK010000629.1 GCA_030424555.1 bacterium
CCACGCTCCCCGACCTCGCGCGCCTGCTGCTCGCCTCCGAGGACGTCCTCAGCGTGATGGTCCGAGGACCCAGCCTCACCATCGAGCGCCGTCCCGACACCCCGTGGGACGGCATCGACCGCCTCGTGGGCACGGCTGTCCGCGCGCACCTGCTCGGCGGGGGTGGGCTCGTCGCGGACGCCCCCCGCACGACCGACGGCGATCCCCTGTTCGAGCGCGTGCGCGACGTGCTCGACACCCGCGTGCGCCCGGCCCTGCACGCCGACGGCGGCGATCTCGACCTGGTCGACGTCTCCGACGGGGTCGTGACCGTTCACCTGGTCGGCGCGTGCCGCAGCTGCCCCGCCAGCGCCCTCACCCTGCATGCCGCGGTCGAGAAGGGCCTCAAGGACGCCCTCCCCGGAGAGATCGACCGGGTGGTGGCCGCCGAGGGCTAGCCCCGCGCCGCCAGGGCCAGCGGGCGCAACACCGTCTCGCACGCCTGGGCCACCAGCTCCACCATCCGCGAGGCGTGGATCGGATCCGCGAGCCGATCCTGTCGCAGCTCCAGCTCCACGCAGGCGCGGCCGTGGGCACGGGCGTGCATCCGGGGCCCGAAGATCAACCCCAGCTTGCCCGAGTACGGCTCGTTGAGGCGCACCTCGTACCCGTGGCCTTGCATGCAGGTGGCGAAGTCCGTCGCGATCGCCTCGTCCTCGTCGAACAGGACCCCGATCTCGACCTCGCGCTCATCGCCTTCGTACAGGTCGGTGAAGCTGTGCAGCCCGAGCACGGCCGCCCCGGGATGCCGCCCCACGAGGCCGTCTGCCGCGTGGTGGTAGGGACGGTACAGGCCGTCGATCCGGCGCGTACACTCGTCGCGCGTAAGGCCCTGGTTGAGGCGCACGGCCCGTCCCTCGGCTTCGTCGCGGAACAGGGTGTCGCTGTCGAGCGGGCGGTTGGGATCGATCAGCAGCCGGCTGAACTGGGAGAGGACGGCCGGAGCCCCCAAGCGACGATGCATCGCCTGCACGAACGGGGTGATGTGGAGATCGCTCGCCCAGTGGGTGTCGACCAGCCACCGATCCTCGTCGGGCCACGACCAGCCCGGCGGCATCCGCGCCGTGGCGTGCTCGCAGGTCATCACGAGCCAGGGCGCGTCGGGGCCGGCGGCGGCGATCTCGTGGACGGGGTCCAGATCCACGGGGTCGGCGGACCCCGGTTCGGTCGCGGTCATCACAGGTCTCTCATCGCGCATGGGTTCGCGCGCCCGGCGTCCTCAGACGCGCTGGGTCCTCCCCTGCCTTCGGCCACCGCCGACCCCACACGGGTCCGTCTCGCAGCCGATCCGTCCAGAGGCCGCCCACCCACAGGGAGCGGACCGCGGACGAAGGGGATCAGAAGTCGTCGTCGTCGTCGTCGTCGAACGCGATGATGGTCGCGCCCGCGGTGCGCTGACCCGGCGAGGGCGACACGGAACCGGGGCCGCCGGGGCGCGTGGCCTCGGGCTGGCTGACGATGACCGTGGGCATCTCCTCATCGGCCGCGCCGTCGTCCTGCGACGGCAGGGCGGGCGCCGGGGGCGGAGCCTGCATCTGCACGCCACCGTGCGCGCCCGGAGCATGTCCGTGCGGAGGATGGGCCTGCTGAGGCGGCGACTGCGGAGGAAGCACGCCGCCCTGCTGCTGCTGGCCGGCATTCTGCGACCGCATGAACAGCACCGCCGCGAAGCCGAGCACGGCGATCGCGAGGAGGAACAGAACGATGGCAAGGGTGAAAAGCAAACTGCTCATCCCGGTTCCTGGTGGTGGCCCCGTATTGGGCCCTGAGGGTGTAATCGACGGCATGATCCACGACCACCGGGTCTGGATCAAACGGCGACGTCGGCGCCTCGAACATCATGCCTCGATTGGCGGCGTCCATCCATCCAGATCTGGAACGCAAGTCCTGCACCCCACACCGCGATCACCCCAGCGGCGCCAGCCGGCACGGCGCGCGTCCACCCGAGAACGAGGGCTGCGACCCCCGCCGAGGCGGCCCGAGAGAACGGCGCATGCACCCAGGGAAGCCCCACGAGACCAACAAGGGCGAGCCATGGAGACACCGACGG
>JAUHWK010000103.1 GCA_030424555.1 bacterium
CGGGTCGTCGGTGGGGTCGCCCGAGTCTCCCCCGGTGTCGGGTCCGCTGCTGCCGGTGTCGGCGAGGCCGTCGGTGTCTGCGAGGCCGTCGGTGTCGGAGTCCACGTCCTCCTTCGGACCGTCGACACATGCGGCCAATGCGAGCATCACCAGCCATCCCATCATGCGGGCGCCATGCATCGTGCGGTCTCCGAGTGAGGGCCGGGTGCCGGTTCTGGCCCGGGGGATGGACGGCGTGGTGACCCGAGCGCCCAGAGGCAGGTTCATGGTTCGTCGCCCACGATCGTGATCTCGGCGGAGAGGGCGACCTCGCCGTCGCCGAAGGCGTCGAAGGCAATGCACTTGGCATACAGGACGCTGCCGACGCGGCAGCTGAGGGCATAGTTGACGTTGTCCATGGGGAAGTTGGCGTCGTCGCACGAAGGACGGGTGGCACCCCAGGGTGGTGCGGTCGATCCGAGGGCGTTGGCCTCGTTGCCCCGGGGATCGCGTCGATCGTTGAGCGTCCCCCGCTCGTAGACCCACCACTCGTAGCGGACGTCGACCGCGACGCCGTCGGTGGGGTCTGGGTCGGTGAGGCCCGTGCTCGTGACCGTCATGGTGTCGGCCATGGTGGGTGCCTCGGGCGTGAGGACGCAGGCGGACTGGCCCGCGGGCGGGTCGAAGTACGGCCGCTCCGGGATGTCGGTGTCCGAGTCGACGGGGGGGAGGTCACTGTCGGAGTCGCCAGGATCGGAGTCCGAGTCCGCGGCCTCCTCGGGGTCTCCGACGCACGCACCCAGTGTGAGCATCACGAGCCATCCCATGGTGCGGGCGCCATGCATCGTGCGATCTCCAAGGACGGGCGCCGACGGCGCGGGGAGACGAGACCGTACAAGGCCCGCGTGCGGTCCGCAGGGGGTCCTTCGGATCCTCCGAAGCACGGCGGGCGGGTACGCGAGAAGGGGAGATCGACGTGCCAGAACGGTGCGGGCAGGGGATCAGTCGTTCACCGCGCGGTGGGCCAGTGCCGCGGTGGCCTCGGCCTTGGCGGCGGCTTCTCGTCGCTCGCTGTACCGGTCGGTGAGCGCATCCCGCAGGTCGCGGGTGAGCCAGGTGAACCGCACCAGCTCCTCCATCACGTCGACGATCCGGTCCCGGTAGGGGCTGTCCTTCATCGTCCCGTCGTCGTGGAACTCCTGCCAGGCCTTCGCGACGCTGGACTGGTTGGGGATCGTGATCATTCGCATCCAGCGGCCGAGGATCCGCATCTGGTTGACGACGTTGAAGCTCTGGGAGCCGCCGCACACCTGCATCAGCGCGAGGGTGCGCCCCTGGGTGGGGCGGACGGCGCCGACCGACAGGGGAATCCAGTCGATCTGGTTCTTGAACACCCCGGTCATGCTCCCGTGCATCTCCGGGCAGCTCCACACCTGGGCCTCGGACCAGATGCTCAGGTCGCGTAGGCGGGTGACCTCGGGGTGATCGTCGAGCCCGGGCGCCTTGACCGGGAGGTCGCCGGGATGGAACCACCGCACCTCACAGCCCTGGGCTTGCAGCACGCGGGCGGCTTCTTCTGCGGCGAGCCGAGAGTAGGAGCGCTCGCGGAGGCTGCCGTAGAGCATCAGCACGCGCAGCGGGTGGGTGCTGCGCGGGCGGTCGGGAAGGGGAGGAACGTGCAGCGGAGGCGGGTTGCCGCGGGTCACCGACATGCGGCCTCCATGGCGGGGTCCCGTCCCTCCGCGAGCGCGCGAAGTCGGGCGTGGATCGTGTCGCGTGTGGTCCGGAAGCGGGCCAGGACTTCCGCCTCGGTGCCGGGGGCGTCGGGGTCGGGCAGCGGCCAGGACAAGCGCTTGGCGTCGCCGAGGAACAAGGGGCAGCTCTCCTCCGCGCACAGGGTGACGACCAGGTCGACCGAGGCGGGGTCGATCGTATCGACGTGCTTGGCATGCAGGCCGACGGTGGACACGCCGGCCTCCTCCAGCACCTTCAGCGCGACCGGGTGAGGGGAGGACGGGTTGGAGCCGGCGCTCTGGACGCGGACACCGGGGCCGAACACCACGCGCGCCAGGGCATGGGCCATCTGGCTCCGGGCTCGGTTGGCGACGCACAGGAACAACACGGACGAGAACGCGAGGCGTGGCACCTCCGGCTCGAGGGCGTCGAGCAGCGCGCGCAGGTGGCCCAGGCGGCCCCGGTCCAGGCAGTAGTTGCGGCGTGGGCCATCGACCGTGCCGGCCACCAGCCCCGCTTCCTTGAGGGTCTTGAGGTGGGCGCTGACGGTGGAGGGCGCCAGCGGCAGCGCGTCCGACAGGTCGCCCGCGAGGCACCCGGTCTCCGACGCGAGCTGGCGGACGATCGCGACCCGGGCGGGATGGCCCAGGGCGCGGGTCAGCTGGGCGAGGGTCCGGTCGGCCTTGGGACCACGGAGCGGGCCGTGGACGGTGGAGGGGGCGCAGCAGGCGTCTTCGGGGATCGACATCCCGTCTCCTTCGACATTCGACGAAACACGAAATAACCGCGGCGCGGACGGTGGCAAGGAGGTCGGGATGCGTCGCGGCGTGATCGCGGAAGCCCTGGGGACGATGGCGCTGGTGGGTGTGGGATGTGGTGCGGCGGCGGTGGATGCCTCGGTCGGCGGCCTGGGTGCCGTGGGCGTCTCGCTGGCGTTCGGGTTGGTCGTCACGGGCATGGTGCTCACCACAGGCCACGTCTCCGGGGCGCACCTCAACCCGGCGGTGACGCTGTCCTTCCTGGTGCGGGGCCACGTGGATGCTCCCACCGCTGGCGGCTGGATCGTCGCCCAGCTCGTGGGGGCGATCGCGGGCGCGGCCCTTGTGGCGTGGATCGTCCCTGGGACCGATCCGGGGGTCACCCGGCCCGCGGTTGATCTGGCCCGGGCCGTGGCCGTCGAAGGCCTGCTGACGGCGCACCTGGTGTTCGTGATCCACGCGGTGGCGACGGACGCCAAGGCCAATGGCGTGCTCGCCTCGGTCGCGATCGGCGCGGCGGTGACGGTGGGGGCGCTGGCCGGGGGACCCCTCACGGGCGCGAGCATGAACCCGGCGCGAAGCCTGGGACCGGCCCTGGTGGCGGGCGATCTGACCGACCTGGGCGTGTACCTGGTCGCCCCGCTGGTGGGGGGGCTGCTGGGTGCGGCCGCATACGCCGCCATCGCCACGCCCACGGGGGACGGATCCTGAGCGACGCTGTCCTCGGGGAGCCGCCCGTGTGGCGTGGCTCACCGGGTTCGCGTCCCGGATGAACATCGACGCGCCCTGCCGCACAGTCTGTCCCTTCCAGGGAGGACAGGATGATCATGCGGTGGTGGGTCGTGGGGTGGATGATGGTGTGGTCGACGGCGACGTGGGCGCAGTCGACGGGGGTCCTCCAGGGCACGGTGTACGACGACGTGGGCTTGGAGGTGCCCGTCGCGGTCCTCACGCTGTCGCGGGAGGGCGCGCCCGACGTGCAGACCGAGGGAGATTCCCGGGGACGGTACCGGTTCGAGGACCTCATTCCGGGGGTGTACAGGCTCCTGGGGGCGCACCCGGCCTTGGGCAGCACGTCGATCGCGGGCGTCCGGATCGCGCCTGGGGAGGTCACCGTCCAGGACGTGGGCCTTGCGTCAGACGACGTCGAGGTGATCGACGTCACGCACGACCAGGTCCTCGACGTCGAGTCCACCACGGTGGGTCAGGTGCTGACGAAGGAGTTCCTCGACCGCATCGGACGGAGTCGGAACTGCTACGGTGAGGTGTCGGCCGCCGGGACGATCGAGGTGTCGGTGTACGACGTGGAGGGCCGGCCGGTGCGCGGGGCCCGCGTCGTGCTTCCTGGCGCCGGGGGGACCCGCGAGACGGCGTCGGGGAAGGACGGTGTCGCGGTGGTCGATGGGCTGCAGCCGGGTCCGTACACGGTGCGGATCGAGGGGCCAGACGACGGGTTGTCGACGAGCGTCCTCGTCGAAGTGTCGGCGCCGACCACGCACGGCGTGGGGGTGGTGCTGGTCCCTTCGGGCACCGCTGGCATCGGCTGGACGTCGGACTGGCGTGAGGCGCAGGCGCGGGACCGCACCTTCGCGGAGGCGTGGCCGGCCAAGCGTCGGAAGCTGGAGCGCCAAGGACCGCCTCGGATCCCCGATCCCGAACCCGTCGGCGCGGACGCGCTCGCCCACCTCGCCAGCCTGGTCGATCCAGGGAGCCGGCGGAGGGTGGTGGTGACGACCGAGGGGGCGATCACCCGGGTGCGGGGCGCGGGGTGTACGCTCGTGCGCGCGGTGGACGCGGAGGGGGTCCACGTGGTCTCCCTCTCGCGCGACCTGCTCGGATGCCGCCTGACGGTGCAGCGGACGCGCGGCGCGGACGTCGTGCTTCCCCTGTGGGGCCTGTCGGAGGCCTACCCCTCGCACTGCCACGTGCGGGGCGGGCGGGCCCAGTGCTGGGAGGCCCGTCCCTCCGGGGAGCTCTAGAGCGCCGAACGGGCACGGCTCCCGTCCCGCGTCGGGCGGTCCTCGCCCGTGGCTGCGTCGCTTGTCCCTCACGTGCCTCGGCACGCTCGGTCCTCGCTTCTTGCCACGGACGAGGCCTGCCTCGACGCGGTCGGTCCGCCGACAGCGCGTTTGCCCGTTCGGCGCTCTCGCCACGCACAAGGGCCCCGGTCCGCGTGCTGCGGACCGGGGCCGGGGGTCAGGCCTCGAGGACGTCGCCGATCGCCCGGACCACGGTGCCCGAGATCACGTCCGGACTGCCGACCACGACGAGCTTGTCGATGCGGCTGGCGATCTCGGACAGGGCCTCGAGCTCCTTGAGCCGGAGGAGGACCGGGTTGGCCGCGAGGACCTTGGCGGTGTTGGCCTGCTGACGGGTGCTCGCGACCTCCTCGCGACGGGTGATCGCGAGGGCCTCGGCCTCCTTGCGGGCGAGGGTGACCCGGCTGACGAGGGCCTTGGTCTCGGCCGAGAGGATGACGTCCTTGACGTACGCCGCCTCGACCGCGACCCCGACCTCGGGCAGGGCCTCCCGCACCCGTGCGAGCAGGTCGGTCGACAAGGACTCCCGCGCCTCGATGAGCCCATCGAGGGTGTGCGCGGCGAGCACCTCGCGCAGCGCGAGCTGCACGGCGCCGTAGACCTGGGACGCGTGACGCGGCTCCCGCAGCGACTGGACCGGGTCGACGATGCGCGTGGAGACGGCCGCCTTGATGCGGACCGGCACCTCGTCCTTCGTCATGAGGTCCTGGGCTGCGGGCTCGACCACGTCGAGGGCCAGCGAGACCGGCACGAGCTCGTACGGACCCGCCTTCCAGACGCGGTAGCGACCGGGCGGCAGGCTTCGCACGGGCTGGCGGTCGTGCAGGAGCACGACGGCCTGTCCGGACGTTGCGGTGGCCTCCGAGCAGTACGGTCCGACGGCGTCGCCCATCCGATCGCGCGCCCCGAGCGGCTGGGGCTCGGTGAACACGTCGACCGGGGTGATCGTCACGCCCTCGACGGCCTCCCAGACGCGGTAGCGGCCGGGCATGAGGACGTCGTGGACCACCTCGTCGACGCGGACGATCGCGATCTCCGTGCCCTCGACCGCCACGACCCGGGTTCCGGGCAGCGCATCGGGGAGGACGTCGGAGCGCGCGATGCGCTCGGTGACCCGACGCAGGTCGTAGGTGACGAGGTCGACCTCGGCTCCGAAGGTCCACACGAGGTGGCGCCCAGGGCCCAGGAGTCGGTCGTACTGGCCGTTGCGGATCACGGCGACGCGCTCGGTGCGCGACACCCGCACACGGCGGAACAGGGTGGGGAAGATCGCGGTCATGACCACCTCCTTTGGTGGCTTGGGTGGCCCTCCCGGATGGAGGGCGTCCCGTGGAACCGACCGCGACATGCGGCCGGAAGGGCGGTTCGAAGGGGAGGGAGCCGGCCCGTCCCCCTGCCGTCGTCGCGGCCGTCTCGGCGGGCTCCCGGGTCCACGGTGGGTCGGGGGCGCAAGCCGGAGGGCAGGCGCGCGGCGGGGTGGCGTCCCGTCCGCACACACTCCGCCCCCGAACACCCGAAGGTGCCCCCGCGAAGCCCATGCGGCCGATCGGCCTGGACGGTCCGGATCCCGGGTTGTGGTTTCGCGTGACAGGCGAAGTGGGCTTGCGCCCTGGTGAAGACGACGGGAGTCGAACCCGCGACATCTGGAACCTCAATCCAGCGCTCTACCGAGTGAGCTACGTCTGCGAACCACGCACCTCGCCCGGACGACACGGGGAACGGCCAGACGCAAGGCGCGGCACACCCCTCTCCAGGGCAAGGGCTTCGGAATCGAACCGAAGATGAAATGTTGTTTCCTGAATGAATGATTGTGTGAATGCACAGATGCTGAACAACACCCGGTGTGCGTCAAGAGAACGGTGTGATGGAGACCCCGAAACGACAACGCCCCCGGGAGCCGCGTGGGCTGCCGGGGGCGCGTCGCGTGCTGCACGAATGGCGGCTACGCGGGTGCACCCCCAGCGGGATCCAGCAAGGGATCCGCGCCCAGGTCCTGGCATGCATCCTCAGGGATCCGGCCGAAGAGATCGACCTTGCCCGCAGGGCATGCGGCGCCGAGACCACGGGTCGACCGTGGTGGTAGGCATGGGTTGTGGCGGGACGTGCTGGGGTGCACGGGGCCTCCAGGCAGGCCACCTTGGGGGCGGCCCGATTGCGAACGTCCGCGTTGTATACGGTCTGGAATCACACGCCAAGAAAAAATGTACGAACGCAAATCAGCGGGCGTCCGACGACCGGGTGCGGTTCCAGAAGTAGGCCATGCTCACGAGGTACAGGACGGTGCAGGTCACCGTCGTGACCCACGAGAAGCCCTTGAAGAAGGCGAGCCAGCTCATGTCGGGGGTGCCGAGGTCTCGGTACAGCATGAGCGCGACGCTGCCGAGGTAGCCGCTGGCGTCGGTGACGTAGATCATGAACCCGGCGGTGGCGGTCACCCCCACGGCGGCGATCAGGCGGTCGAACAGCACGCAGCCGTAGGGGACGTACGCCAGGTACAGCCCGAGGCCGACCGTCACCATCCACCAGTACCCGTCGATCCAGCCCCACTCGAACATTGCGGTGCTGAGGCCCACCAAGGCGGTGCCCGCGGCCATCAGGGCATGGACGAGCATCAGCCCGGTGCGGTTGTCCTTGACCAGCATCATCGCGCCCAGGGCGAGCATCACGCCGAACGCGACGTAGTTCTCGCTGGTGGCGAACACGCTGGGGGTGCTGCCGTAGCCGAGCGCCTGCCACAGCTCAGCCGCGAAGTTGTCCCGGAAGTCCCGGTAGGCGGTGAGCAGGACGTACAGGACGGTCAGCGGCACCAAGCCGGGCCAGAACTGCTTGAGGAAGGCGGTGCGGGCTGCCGCGTCCATCGGCTCGCGCCGGGTGCGGGCGGCCTCGTCCTCGGCCGACGGCGGCGGGAGCGCGCTCAGCAACCACACGGCGAGCAGCAGCGGCGGCCAGAATGCTGCCCCGGTGAGGAAGGGCATCCACACGTCGGGCACGCCCTGGCTGACGAGCCACGCCCCGGCCCCCTTCACGTACCCGGAGGCGACGATGTAGCTGGCGCTCAGGCCCGCCCCAAGCGCCTCGGAGATGCGCCGCCCCTCCAGGAACCCGAAGGTAAGGCCCCAGATCATCCCCAGCGGAAGCCCGTTGAGGAACATCGCCACGGCGTTGTACGGCGCGGGCAGGATCGCGAACAGCAGCAGGCTGGCATGGGCGAACCCGATGAACGCGAGCAGCGCGTACGCACGCTTGGCGGCGGACATCTCGCTGATCACCTTGATGCCGGCGAACTTGCTGAGCGTGTAGCCGAACACCTGGCTGATCACGAGCACGATCTTGTAATCGAGCGGCCCCACCCCGGGGATCTCCACGTCGGCGACGCCGTCCCAGGTGGCGGCCCCGTACGGCTTTCGGAACGCGTACATCGAGAAGTAGGTCGTGAACGCCGCGAACGTGGCGACCGCGCCGAACAGGACGGGCGAGGCGGTCTGTAGGCGGGCGGTCAGGCGGGCGCGCAGGCCGTCAGACATCAGGATCCCCTTGCGGACAGACCGTCATCCCACGGGCGGCGGACGCCGGGCAAGCGACGATCCCGTGTGGGCCGGGTTCTCAGTCACAAGACGGGTCGGTCCCATTGCTGGTCCAGGAGATGCCCTTGCCGGCGGTGGCTTCCAGGGCGGTCTGGACCGAGAGGCACAGCTTGGGGTTGTCCTGGATGGTGTAGGTGCTGCAGTCGAGCGTCGTGAGGCCGACGAGGTCGTCCAAGTCCTGGAGGTTGTCGTTGTGGCGGATGGTGAGGGCGTTGCAGGCGATCGAGGTCAGCGCCGTCAGGTCGTCGAGCGAGGTCAGGCCATCCAGGCCGTTCAGGTAGATGTTGACGTACGGGCTGGTGGCGCCCACCGTCTGCAGGGCGGACAGATCCTCCAGGCTGGTGAGCGAGGGAAGGTCCTCCAGATAGAAGAACTGCAGGTTGGTCGCCACCTGGGCCACGTCGAACGAGGTGAGCTTGGGAAGCCGCCGCAGGTCGAGCTCCTCCAGGCTGGTGATCGACGTGAAGTTGTCGAGGTGCTCGAGGTTGTCGAGGCTGGAGACGCGCAGCCAGCCCAGGGTCTCCAGCGCCCCGAACGCGTCGATCTCGGTGAGGGGGTCGTCGTCTCCCTCGCCGCCGCTGATGCTGAGGGTGTTGGGGATCTCCTGGAGCGCATCGAACCCGTCGAGGGTCGTGACCTCGAATGCAGTGATCGTGATCGCCGTGACCTCGGTGAGGGCTTTGAACCCGACGATGCGCTTGGTGGGCGTCCCTCCGCGTGCGGTCCGTAGGGCCAAGGACCCCTCGACCGTGGTCAGCGCATTGAACCCGACGGGCTCGAACGTCTCCCCCACGCCGATGAACGAGAGGCTGCCGACCTCGCGCAGCGCGGGCAGATCCGTGGTCCCGAGTCCCGGGCAGTCCTCGATGCGGAGGTCCCCACCGACGATCTCGAGGTCCTGCAATGGTGCCAAGGACGTGATCGTGGCGTTGCTCCCGCAGTCCACCGTGAGGTCCCCCGTGACCTCCTTGACCCCTCGGAACAGGGCCAGCTCGAACCCGTTGGACAGCACGACGTCGCCCTCGACCACGCCGATGCCCTGCCCGGTGGGGGTGCACACGATCTCGGTGGACTGGACCTCGTCGTCCTGGAGGTCTCCGTCCTCGTTTCCGTCGACCCCGGAGCGCACCTCCACGCCGCCCAGCCCGCAGCGGGCGTCGCCGAGAGGGATGGGGATCACCTCCACCAAGGTCTGGGCAGCGTCCTGGCCGTTGCAGGCCACACGGCGGTCGCTGGTCTCGTCCTCGGTGAGCTCCCCGTCTCCGTCTCCGTCCTCGCCGGTGAGGAACGCGACGCCCCCGGTGGGACACTCCTCGGAGGTGGCCTGGGTGGTCACCGTGATGGTGCTGGCGGCACGGCGGACGGAGTCGTCGACGCAGCTGGCGGTGAGGAGTCCGGCGACCGAGACCATGGTCGAGAGACGGGAGCGGATCATCGGGTTGTCCTGGGAGATGCGCGGAGCCAGGGTGCCGGGGGATCGCGGGCGATTCCAGCGCGGTGGGTCGGTCGGGTCCACGGGGCCGTGCCCGTCGTCCTGGGTTGGGCGACGGGGTCCGGATCGGGGTCTCGCGGGGGTGGGGCAACGTGCTACGGGCTGTCCTCGATTCCCGGAGTGGCCATGCGCGCGGTTCCGTCCTCGTCCGTCTCCTTGCTCCTCGCGCTCGCGGGAGGCTTCGTCACGCTGTCGGCCTGTGGGTCCAGCCCACCCCCGGCGTCGATGGAGGCCGAGCCGCTTCCCGGCAACGGCGCCGTCCCGGCCGACGATGGATCGGTCGGTGCCTCGGACATCGCGGTCGAGCGGCACGAGGGGATGGACCTGTCCCGCAAGATCCGCAATGTCGCTGACGATCCCGAGATCTGCAGCGCGGACACCACCTTCCTCAACCTCACCCAGCCCGCGTTCGGGCCGCTCAAGCCGCTGATGGAGGCGCCCGATCGCGACGCCGCCTTCATCCAGGCCACCTTGTCGGGCGGCCCCGAGGGCGTGCCGCTGCGCCTGTCGGCCTTCCCGATGATGACCGTGCTTCCGCACGCGCTCGACTGGCACAGCCGCCGCGACGCGCTCAAGGCCAAGTACGAGGCCGCGCTGGGCACCTGGCCGGCCGAGAGCCGCCTTCAGGCCCACGCCAACTACGCCACCGTCCTGCTGTACCAGGGCGAGTTCCAGCACATGGTCGATCGCTACCTCGAGGGCCTCAAGGAAGGCGGCGCGTACCAGGACAGCGGCGACCTGCACTTCAGCGTCGCCCAGGCGCTGTACCGGCTTGGCCGCCCCGGCGAGGCGATTCCCCACGCCCGCACCGCGTACAAGATGCTCCCGCAGACCACCCTCGACACCCGCTGGGTGCTGATGCTCGTCGAGATGGCCGAGTACGGCTGGGACTTCTACGACAAGTACAGCAAGGACATGTACGACGCGTCCCACATCCGCTCGTTCTTCCCGAACGACGACTGGGGTGCCCTGCCGTTCGAGGACAAGACCGACAAGCTCGGGATCGACCCGTGGGG
>JAUHWK010000104.1 GCA_030424555.1 bacterium
CCGCGGTCTCGGAATGAACAAGTTTAGATACCTTCTGGAAGTGGCGAGCGCCACAAGCTCAACCCTGCCGTGAACGTCCAGTACCATCATGGTGCGTACTTCCACCGGTTCGGTGAACGGATGGGCGATCGACACCCTCGCGCGGTCACAATGATCCCATCGCAAACCTCGCCCGTGTGGTCGGTCTGCCGATGGCATCTGGATCGGCGAGCAGGGGCGCGAGGCCGTCGGGATCCAACATGGTGCCTGTGGGCCGGAGGTCGAGGAGCCTCGCAGCGTGACCCATCAGCCGAGCACGGAGGCGAGCGTCATCTCCACACGTGATCCCCCGAACTGGAGGTCACGATGGCTGGACGAAAGATCCGCGACGAGGAGGATGCACGCGCGTGGTTGGCTGATAGGTCACGCCGTTGGTGTCCCCGTCGCCCGCCATGCTACCGGCGTGCACCACCGGGGGGACCGCCTGAGCTGGGTGCTGCACACAACGCAGGAAGACATTCGGCCGTCGGTCGCGCTGTGGCGGGCGATGTCGGTGCCGTTCGGGTTGGCCTCGGCGCTGATCCTGGCAGGCACGTCGGCGTACCGGGTGCTCGAGGGGTGGAGCCTGCTGGACAGCCTGTGGATGAGCGTCATCACGCTCACGACCATCGGCTACGGCGAGGTCCACCCGCTGTCGGATCCGGGCCGGCTGTTCACCATCGTCTACATCTTCATGGCCCTCGGCATCTACACCCGAGGGGTCACCACCGCCGCGCGCTACGTCGCCGACGGCGACCTCGCCCGGGCGATCACCGCCCGCCGGCACCGACGGGAGCTGAGCGAGATGCGCAACCACTACATCGTGATCGGGCTGGGACGCTTGGGGCGCGAGGTCGCGGAGGACCTGACCGCGCAGGGCCTACAGGTGGTCGGCATCGACCTCACCGAGCGCGACAACCTCCCCGAGGGCCTCCGGGTCATCATCGGGGACGCCACCCAGGACGAGACGCTGGAAGAAGCCGGGATCACCCGTGCTGCCGGGGTCGCCGTCGCCACCCCCAACGACGCGATCAACGTGTTCATCACCCTGACCGTCCGCCAGATGAACCCCGACGTGCGCATCGAGGTGCGCGTGGAGGACGAGGGCAGCGGGTACAAGGCCCGCCGCGCCGGCGCCACCGGCATCCTGAGGCCGTTCACCATCGGAGGGCGTCGGATGGCGCACGCCCTCCTCCGTCCTGGCAGCATGGCCTTCCTCGAACACCTCACCAGCCGGACGTTCCAGGACCTGCACATGGAGGACATCACCATCGAGCAGGGGGCGAGGGCCGATGGCCACAGCCTGCGCCAGCTCGACCTGCGCAACCGGTGGCGGGTGATGGTGGTCGCGGTCCGAAACCGCGACGACGACCAGATGGTCATCCCCAGCCCCGACACCACCCTCGCCGCGGGCGACACCATGGTCGTGATCGGCGAGCCAGGAGACGTGGCCCGCTTCATCGAAGACACCTGCCACGGCGATGCCACGCTCCCGGGCGACGAGGACCTCGACTGACCCACGCCTCCGCGGGTCAGCGTTCTGGCACCACGCCGGCCCGCGCCTGGATCACGGCGGTGGTGCGGCCCGTCCCATCGGCCTTCCACCCAGGCGGGCCCCACACCGTGCCCGCGACCTCGCGCACCGAGCGACACCGCGACAGGTCCCTGCCGATCGCCATCCACTCGTGAAACGCGACCTTGATGGGGTGGAACGTCCCGATCTGGGTGACCAGGCCGTACCGTGGGGGATCGGCGGCGTCCTCGGGAACGAACGTGCCGAACATGCGGTCCCACACGATGAGGACCCCGGCGTAGTTGCTGTCGAGGTACCGCGGGTTCGTGGCGTGGTGGACCCGGTGGTGGCTCGGCGTGTTGAACACCCACCCGAAGGGCCCCATGCGGTCGATCACCTCGGTGTGGATCCAGAACTGGTACACGAGGCTGACCCCGCTGAAGAACGCGACCATCGCCGGGTGGAACCCGAGCCAGGTGAGCGGAAGCCAGAACAGGAATGAGCCCGAGAGGATGGAGAACACGGGCTGGCGCAGGGCGGTCGACAGGTTGTAGTGCTGGCTGCTGTGGTGGGTGACGTGGCTCGCCCACAGCCAGCGACGCTCGTGGGCCGACCGGTGAAACGCGTAGTACGCCAGGTCCTCCAAGAAGAAGCAGGCGACCCACACGGTCCAGTGCCACCCCAGGTCGAACACGCGCACCTGCCACACCAGCCCGTGCAGCACGGCGATCGCCGCGGCTTGGATCAGCCCCGACCCGAGGTTGGCGCCGCCCATCACCAGGCTCGTGAGCGTGTCGCGGGTCTCGAAGCGCACCGCGCCGCCCCGCCACCACCACACCACCTCGGCCAGCACGAGCACCACGAACACCGGCACGGCAGCGGCGACGGGATCGGGCAGCAGGAAGGGGGGATCGGGCAGCATGGGACCGCCTATCCGGGCTCGGCGGGGGTGCGCGGACCTGCGGCGATGCGCGCAGCCCAGTCGGTGGCCGTCGCCCGGTCCACGCGGAGGAGGAACGCGGACAACAGCGGGTCGCGGGGATCGATGCGCAGGCCGTCGTCGCCCACCGCCACCGAGGGGGCCGTCAGCGGCCTCACCACCAGCCCGTCCCCCAGCGGCACCACCGCCGCGACGCCGATCTCCGGATCGGCCACCAGCGCCGCCCGGCCATCGTGCCCCACCACCACGGCCTCGGGATCGGAGCCGGCGACGTCGCGTCGGTAGCGCGCACGCACCAGGACCTCATCGCCCACCGTGGCGTCGACGGTGCCTCCCAGCCCGTGCACCGCGAGCACGATCACGACGATCCCGAGGCCGGCGACGATGAACAAGCCCACGCGGCAACCTCCCGCGCCCCGCCCCTATCCCACGGGGTCGCCGGTGGTGGCGCCGTGGCCGCTCCCGCGTGACCCCTCCCCATGCCCGACGACCTCCCGATCAACGAACGCATCACCCTGCCCGGCTGGCGCATGGTCGAGGAGACCCTGCGCGCGGGCGGCCCGGGCGGGCAGCACCAGAACACCACCGACAGCGCCGTCCGCCTCCGCTACGACCTCGCCGGGTGCCAAGACCTGCACCCGGCGGTCAAGCGGCGCATCCAGCAAGCCCACCCCAGCCTGGTCACCGACGACGGGGAGCTGTTGATCGTCGCCCGCAACGACCGGTCCCAGCACCGCAACCGCGAGGCCGCACGCGAGCGCCTGGTCGAGATCGTGCGGGCCCACCTCACCCCGCCCAAGCGGCGGCGCCCCACCCGTCCCACCCTGGGCAGCAAGCGCCGGCGCCTCGAGGGCAAGAAGCATCGGGGGAAGATCAAGTCGCTGCGGGGCAAGGTCGAACGCTGAACCCCGGCCTGCCCGCGGGGGTGCCCTGCCCACGCCCGTGGTAGCCTCCGGCCGATCCGTGCAGGGGGAGAGGCACGCCGTGCGCCTGTTGTTGTTCATTCCCGCCTACAACTGTGCCCCGCAGATCACGCGGGTGCTCGATCAGATCGACCCCACCCATCCCCACCTCGCCGAGGTGTTCGTGGTCGACAACGGCAGCACGGATGGCACCCCCGACGCCGCGGCCCGGGCTGCGGCACGCTTCGGAGACGACCTTCCCGTCGTGATCGCCCGCAACGACGCCAACTACGGCCTCGGCGGCTCGCACAAGGTCGCGTTCCAGCGCTGTCTGGACGGCGCCTTCGACGGGATGATCGTCTTCCACGGAGACGACCAGGGACGGCTGGCAGACCTCCTGCCCCACCTCCCCGCCCTGTGGTCGGAGCACGAGTGCGTGCTCGGCGCCCGGTTCATGCCGCGCTCTCACCTGGTCGGGTACGCGCCCCATCGCATCGCGGTCAACGTGGCGTTCAACGCGTTGTGGTCGGCCTTGTCGGGTGCGGCACTGTGGGACCTCGGCTCCGGGCTCAACGCCTACCGCAGGGACTTCGTCGCGCGCCGCCTGTGGGAGACCTGCGCGGACGACCTGACGTTCAACTACCACCTGATCCTGCGCTCCGCGGCCGCCGGCGTGCCGATGGCCTTCGTCCCGATCTCGTGGCGAGAGGAGGACCAGGTCAGCAACGCCAAGCTCACCCGCCACGGGATGCAGATGCTGCGCATCACCCGCGACCTGGCCCTGCGGCGGCGCACCCTGCTTCAGCGCGACCACCGCACCGTGCAGCCGCCCCGCACCTGGACGCCCCACACCCCCGGGGCGGCCCCATGAACGACGGCACCCTCGTGCTGTGCATGGCCGGCCGGTACTCGCGGTTTCGGGCCGCCGGCTACACCACGCCCAAGTTCCTGCTGACCGTCCAGGGCGAGACGATCCTGTCCTGGATCGTCCGAGAGCTCGATCCCGACCGGGTCGTGTGCGTGGTCAACACGCGGGACGAAGCCCACCTCGACGCGGTGGTCTCCGAGGTCGCCTCCCGTGCATCCGGCCCCGATCGTGCGGTCCACGTGTGCGCCACCCCCGACACCGAGGGCCAGGCCGTCACCGCGATCCTCGGGGCCGAGGCGGTCGAGGACGTCGGCTGGGACGGCCCCGTCGTGTTCCACAACATCGACACGGTGCTCCGCGGCCGGGACCTCCCCGCGATCATCGCGCGGCTTCGCGGCTGCGACGGCGTGATCGACGTGTTCCCCCACCACGCGCCGATCTACAGCTACTGCGCGGTCGACGGCGACAAGGTCACCGCCATCGCCGAGAAGCAGGTGATCGGGCCGTGGGCCACCTCGGGGATGTACGGCTTCCGGGACGCCGCCACCTACCTGCGGCACGCCCGCGGCACGACCCACCGCTCCAAGGGCGAGTTCTACGTGTCCGACGTGTACCGGACGATGCTCGACGCCGGGTGCGACCTGCGCGTCTCCCCCGCCCGCCTGCAGGACACCATCGTGCTCGGCACCCCTGCGGAGTACGAGGCCTGGGTCGCGGAGCACGGCCGATGACCCGCGCGGCCCTGCGACGCGTCGCGTGGCCCGCGGTCGTGTTCCTCCTCCCCACCTACGCCTGGGCCGCCTGGTCGCTGGAGCCCACGGTCCCGCCCCCGTTCCTCGCGGGGCTCGCCGGGCTGGTGCTGTACCTGGGCGCCCACGCCCTGCGCATCGTGCGGATGGTGGTGCTGCTGGGCGATCGAGGCCCCTCCCTGCGGGCCATCGCTGCCGCCCACGCGCTCACCGCCCCCATCGGCGGCCAGCTCCCGTTCAAGCTCGGCGAGGGCGTGCGGCTGGTCGCCCTGGGGCGGGCCGCGGGCGGCCTGTCGGACGGGGTCAAGGCGATCTGGATGGAGCGCGTGTTCGACGCCGTCCTCCTCGCCACCGCCGCCTTCGCCACCATGGGTCTGCGGCCCTCCGCACGCCAGGACGCCTGGCTGGTCGGCATCGCCGCCGTGGCCTTGATCGTCGCCACCCTGGTCGTCGTCCGCACGGTGCCGGAGGCCCTGCGCAACGCCAAGGCCTTCCTGATCCGACGCTACACCACGGACTGGAGCCTGGTCGCCCTGCGCACCCTGGACGCGGTGGGGGCGTGGCTCGCCGACGCCCGTCGCATGGTGGAAGGCCGCGCCGCCACCCTCGCCCTGCTCACCCTCGGGCTGTGGGTGCTCGAGATCGGGGCGTTCCAGCTCGCCACCTCGGACACCGCCGAGGCCTCCCTCGCCAGCGCCCTCGGCCTGCTGTCCGGCGCCCTGCGTCCGGTCGGCCACCCCTCCCCCGGTCCCTGGCCGTGGCTCCAGCTGGTGGGACAGTCGGTGGTCGCGGTCGCCGGGGCGTGGTGGATCGTCCATGCCCAGGATCCGGAGGCGGCCCCATGAGCGATCGGCCGCCGCATCCCTGGCTCGACGTGGGCGGTGCCGCCCGTCCCCACATCCTCGTGGCCCTGGTCCTCGGCGCCCTCCTCCTCGCGTTCGGGACCAGCCCGGCGGTCCTGCTGGCCGAGTCGCCGATGGACCTGTTCGTGCCCTTGGCGGGCGCCTGGGCGCTGTGGCACGGACGCACGCCCCACGTCGACTGGCACACGCCCCTCGGGGTGCTCTACGACGGGTCGCACGCGCTGGGCCTCCTCGCGACCGGTGACGCCCGCACGCTGGTGGTCACGGCCGCCGCGTGGGGCCTGGTGGTCGGCGGGATCGCCGCGGCGCTGGTGTGGCGACGCCTCCCCGCCCTCGCTGCGGTGGCGCTGATCGGCACCGTCGTCCTGGTGGCCGCGACCCCCCTCAAGCTCGACGCCACCAGCCCGCTCGCCTGGGCGCACTTCGGCCTGTACAACCGGGTGGGCTGGGCGCTCGTCACGCCCGTCCTGCTCCTCGCGGTCCTCCCCGGCAAGGCACCCGATCCGGCCCGCGGGCTCCTGGTCGCGGTCACCCTGGCCATGCTCGCCTTGCTCAAGGTGACGTACTTCGCGCTCGGCGGCCTCGCGGTGATCGTCGCGCTGTTTCGCGGCGGCGCCTGGACCCGGTGGGCCCTGGCGACCGGTGTCGGCGCCTGGGGCCTGCTCGGCGTGCTCGCCCTGGCCGGGGGACCGATCGCCACGGGCTACGTGGCCGACCTCGCGCACGCGGCCGCGTCCCATGACGAAGTGGCCGCGGGCACCGGGGGCGGGGTGGTCGCGGGCGTCGGCAAGCTGATGGCCGACACCCGCCTCAACGGCCGCGGGCTGCTGTTGATCGCCCTGGGCAGTGGGGTGCTGCTCACCCGCAGGGACGCCACCGCCGAGGCACGCCTCACGGCCTGGGGCACGCTCGCCCTGGCCCTCGCCGTGCTCGCGATCGGGATGCAGTCCCACGACCACCGCCTCGTCCCGCTGCTGGGCCTCGCGATGGCCCCCGCCGTCAGCCTGCGCGGCACCTCCTGGCACCGGGAAGGCGGCGCCCTGCTGATCGGCGTGGCCCTCGCCATGGCGCCCGCCCTCGTCCGCGACGCCGCGGGGCTCCTCTCCCACCGGATGTTCGCGGGGCAGGCCGACGTCACCGTGCCGCTGATGGCCGACGACGGCCCGATGGCGCCCGTGCGGGTGGTTCGCAGCACCCAGCCCTCGGTGTCGAGCCTCGTGGCCTCCGGCACCCTGGACGCGGACCGCGTGTCGGCGGTGTGGGCCCCCGCAGACTGGCAGGACTTCTCCGCCATCCTCCGGGACGGGGTCCAGGCCGCGGAGTCCCTGCACGCCGAGCACGGACTCGACGGGGCCGTGTGGAGCATGACCTTCGCCAACCCGTTCCCGATGGCGCTCGACCGTCCCCCCGCCCGCGGCGAGCTGGCTTGGTACCACGCCGGCCGCACCTACTCGGACGCCGCCCCGCCCGACCTCTCCGCGATCCTCCCCGACGCCGACGTCGTGTTGTTCTCGCGCCTCGGCGAGGGGGTGGCCGAGCCCGACCTCGCTGCGCTCGTCGCGCCGGAGGTCCGCACCTGGACGTCCACGACCACCTCGTGGTGGACGATCCGGCACCGGGGACCGTCCGAGGACGATGCCCTGGACAGCCTCGACCGAGAGGCGGCCCCATGACGCCCCTCGACCGCTGGTTGGACCGGCTGGACCCGGACAGCGACTGGCGTCCGATCGACGCGATCCCGCCGACCCTGCTCGTGGTCGCCGTGTCCCTCGCGCACGCGAGCGGCTCACTGCGGGTCCGGGACCTGCGCGGCACGGTCGCGGCCCTCGCGCCAGCCCACCCCTCGCTGGACGCCCTCGTCGTCCACGGGTTGCTCGTCATCCACGGCGCCGCGGGCGCGGTCACCGGCAGCGCCATCGCCGCGGTCGTGGTGGGGCTCGTGTTTGCCACAGGCCTGGTGCGATCCCGCCTCGGGGGGATGGCGTCCTCGCTGATCGCGTGCGTCGCCACCACGGGCGCCTTGGCCGGGATCGGCGCGGCGCCATGGTACGGCGCCGCCTGTGGACTCGCCCTGCTCCTGCCGGCCATGGCCTTCCTGCCCCGCCGCCCGGAGCACGCCCCGTCCCACGCGCTCGCCACCGGCGCCAGCGCCTTCCTCGCAGGGCTCGCCGCCCCTGGGATCGCCCTTCCCGCCTGGGTGCTCGCCGGGGTGGGCCTCGCCGTCCGCCGCGAGCGCGACCTCCCGATGCTGATCGGGGGGGCTGCCGGACTGACGCTGGGGGGCTGGGTGTACGCCCACGCGCCGCCTGCGCTGCCCATGACCGCCCAACCCCTGCTCTGGGCCGGCCTCGCGCTCGTGGGGCACCTGGTCCTCGGACGCCTGCGACAGGACCCGAGCGCCGACAGCCTCCCCACCGCCCTGGGGCTCGGGGCCGCGCTGGCGATGGCCTGGTGGGCATCGGACACCCCCGCCGGAGGCGTCGGCTGGTGGTTGGCCGCCACGTCCGCGGCCCTCCCCGGGCTCGCGGTCGGCACCACCCGTCGCGGGCCCGCGGTGGCCTGGGGTGCGGCGATGCTGTGGATCGCCCTGCCCACCTTCGCAGTCGGCGTCGATCGGACCGTGTCCGCGTGGGAGGGCCCCGGTCCCCACGATGTCCCCTTGGAGGAGATCGCCGAGGGTGCAGGGGGCCTGTGGCTGCCCGCCAACCCGCTGATCACCGAGCCGTCCCTGTCGCTGGTGCAGGACGGCACGCTCGACGCCGAG
This sequence comes from bacterium, assembly GCA_030424555.1. Taxonomy (GTDB): domain Bacteria; phylum Myxococcota_A; class UBA796; order UBA796; genus JAUHWK01. The sequence goes on from JAUHWK010000104.1 coordinate 8,618, forward strand.
GCCTGGGTGTCGCACTTCCCCGGTCCCTCGCCCCACGATCTCCACGCGATGCTGGCCGCCGTCCCTGGTGCGCTGGAGGCGGCCAACCTGCCCGGGATCGCGCCCGCCCGCAGCACGCTCGTCCCCGATCCGCTCCAGCTGATCGCGCCGGGACGCGGCGACCCGGTCGCCCTGCTGGTCCCGCGGGTCCCCGTGCCGTGGCCGGCCACGTCCCCCAACACCGCCCCGATCGCCCGCACCCCGCTGTGGGACGTCCACCCCCTCCGCGACCCCGATCCCGCCGAGGCGACGCCATGAAGCGCCCCCACATCGTCCTCGATCTGGACGGCACCCTCACGGTCGACGACAAGCGCGTGCCGTACCCCGAGCGCGCCCCCTGGACCGACGTCCACGACGCCGCCCACACCGCCCGATCGCGTGGCTACGGCCTGATCGTGCTCACCGCCCGCGGCATGCGCACCTGGAAGAACGTCCGCGAGGACGTCGAGCGCCACGTCCGACCGGGGGTGGAAGCCTGGCTCGCCCACCAGGATCTGGCAGCCGACGCCGTCCACGTCGCCAAGCCCTGGTGCGGCCCTGGCGGCTTCTACGTCGACGACCGCAACCTCCACATCGAGGAGTTCCTGTGGCGGTTCCAGGGTCCCCTGGCCGGGGTGCCCGTCGCCGTGCAGGTCGCCGGTGTTCCCGACCGCCCCCTGCGGGACGTGTGGACCCCGCTGTCGCGCCTCGAGCGCTGGCTCGATCTGGTCGGCTGGACCTTCGACGACGTCGATCCCACCGACCTCGGGCACGGCCTGCCCGGCGACACCGACCCCCGGGATCCCGCGCGCGTCCTGGCCGTGAGGATCGACGCGGGCTTGGCCGATCCCGCCGCATGGTTCGCGGCGCACCACACGCTGCTGGACGACCGGCCCTTCGTGGTCGGTGCCTCCGGACCCCGTGCCGGGTTCGCGCTGGTGCCCCCCGACCTCGCCTCGACCGCCCTCACCGCCCCCCACACCCTGCCGCCCGACGTCGTCCGCCGCGGGTGGGATGGCCTGGAGCTGCCATGACCGGTCCCCTGATCGTGCTCGACGACGGGATCGCCGTCCCCGACGCCATCGCGCGACGCATCGGCGTGCCCCGCTTCGGCGATCTCCTCCACCAGCGGCGCCCCCTGCGCGCGCGCCTCCAGCAGATCCTCGACGACGCGCGCTACGACGAGCCGATCTTGCTCACCACCCGCCAGGACCGGCACGCGCTGGTCCGCCGCCTGCGCGACCGGGAAGGCGATCGCCGCGTCGTGTACTGGACCGCCGACCTGCTCGCGATGGACCCGACCCACCTGCGGCGCACGCTCGACAAGCTCGGCTGGTCCGACCTCGACGTGGTGGTCCGTCCACCGTCCGCCCCCCTGAGCTCGGCCCTCGCCTCCCTGCCAGGCCGCCGGGTGGCCGCCCTGCTGGAGACCGGCCGCGACCCCACCGACCGCGAGCGATGGTGGCGCGATGCCCAGGAGCCCACCGAGCGCCTGCCCGATGACGACGCCCTGCTCTGCCTGTCCGACCCCGACACGTTCAGCCGCTGGCTGTCTGGCGCCTTGGACACCCGCGCGTTCAACGCCCTGCACGCCGAGGGCCGGGTGCTGCGCAAGCACAGCGCAGACGTCGGCAAGATGCGCCGGGAACACGGCTGGTACGCCCTGCTGCCCGAGTCCCTCAAGCGCTTCGCCGTCCCGCCCTTCGGGTTCGCCGAGGACGACGCGGGCGCCAGCTACCAGATGGAGCGCCTGCGCATCCCCGACGCCGCGATCCAGTGGGTCCACGGACCGGCCGGCCTGCCCGACGAAGCCGCCGACGACCTCCTCGACGCCGTGTTCGACTGGCTCGACCGAACCGGCTGGATCGACCTCTTCGAGGAGACCGCCCGCGAACGAGGGTCGATCGATGACGATGCCGGCTTCGATGTCGACGGTGACGTCGACGCCCTGATCGAGTC
>JAUHWK010000630.1 GCA_030424555.1 bacterium
CCTACGCCCGGGGCGGCCGCTGGGTTCCCAGACCGCGGGCAGGAGGCCGGGGACGGTCGGGGACCAGGGGGCCGCGTGCGGAGGAGCTCAGCCGTACTCGTCGTACTTGAGTGCCTTTCCGCGCACCGTCTCCACCGGGTACTTCTCGCGGGCCTTGGCGAGCTTGGTCCGGAGGGCGTCGACGAGGTCGACGTCGGCGCGGTGGGCCAGGTTGAGCAGGCACAACAGGACGTCGGCCATCTCGTCCGCCACGCGGGGGTTCCGGTCGGGGTTCAGGGGCTGGGGACCGTCGTCGGCGCTCCACAGGTACAGCTCCAGCAGCTCGGCGGCCTCGACCGACAGCGCCATCGCGAGGTTGCGCGGCGAGTGGAACTGGGCCCAGTCTCGCGCCTCGCTGAACGCGAGGACCTCCTGCTGGAGCGTCCCCAGGGTGGTGTCGTCCATGCCCATCTCCACCTCCCGCCGTGGGCTCACCCGTCGCCGGCCACGGTGAGGAGCCGGAACGGGGCGTCGGCGACGTAGCCCGCCTTCTCGTACACGCGCACCGCGGGGGTGTTGGCCTCGTTGACGTGCAGCGTCAGCATCCGATGACCCGGGAGCAACGCCCGCGACAGACCCGCCATGCCCTCGGTCGCCAGGCCGCGGCCGCGGTGCTCAGGCGGGACCCAGGTGCCGCCCACCTGCGCGCCCCAGGCAGTGACCGTGCCGACGTGGATCTGGAACACGATCTCGCCGGACCGCTCGATCACCCAGGTCTGACCGCGCTCGATCCGGCGCCGCATGCCCCGTCGCCAGGCGTCGGGATCGTCGGCATCCGGCCACCGCCCCAGGTCCTCGTGCTCCATGTGGCGCGCTTGCTCTGCGATCACGTCCAGATCGTCCAGCGCGGCCTTGCGGAACCCGGGGACGGGGTGGCGCGGGCCAGGCTGGGTACACTGGTACAGGCGTTGATCGTAGTGGCGATCGAGCGGCGCATCGGGGGCGAACGCCTCCCACAGGGCATCGCAGGCCGCCCTGGGCCCGACCATCATCGCAGGGGGGTGACGACGCCGCAGGTGGTTGCCGAGGGCGGTGGCGTCCCTGGGATCGAGCGGGGCGAACGGGACGATCAGCCGCCCAGGCACGACCAGACACACCGCGCGCAGCCGGTCGCCGTGCCGGACGCCGTACCACCAGGCTCGCCGAAGCGGGATCGCGTCGGCGTACCCGAGCAGGAACAGGTTGGTGGCAGGGGCGCGGAGCAGCAGTTCGTCGAGCGCGGGCTCCCAGGCATCGTCCAGTCGCAGCACGCTCACGCCGGGCGCCTCCGGGTCGACGTCGTGGGGGTGGCGCCATATCCCGCCCGGCGGTGCGGACGCCGCCGTCCGCGGGGAGGCTGCATGCGGTTCACCAGCACGTCGACCATCGATCACCCCCTCGATCAGGTGTTCGCCGCCTACCGCGATCGGCTGCCCGATGTCGTGCCGTTCATGGACGACATCGAGTCCGTGGTCGTGCTCGATCGGTCGGAGTCGGGAGACGTCGTCACCCTGCACAACGAGTGGTCCAGCGCCAACGAGATCCCGGCGGTCGCCCGCTCGTTCCTCACCCGCGATCAGCTCAAGTGGGACGACCACGCGACCTGGGACGGCGCGGCGCATCAGTGCCGGTTCGACATCAAGACCCGGGCCTTCCGCGACGCGGTGCGCTGCACCGGCACCAACACGTTCACGGCCGATGGCGACCGCACGCGCGTCGTGCTGGAGGGCGTGTTCGAGGTGGACGTCAAGGCCATCCCTGGCGTGCCCAAGCTGCTCGCGGGCCGGATCGTCCCGCAGATCGAGGCGTTCATCGTCAAGCTGATCCAGCCCAACCTCGAGAAGACCAACGACGCGGTGGGCCGCTTCCTCGACGCGGGGGACTGAGCCGTGCGTCAACGTGCCCAGAGCGTCACCGAGACCGGGGAGCCCGACGGCTGGTCTCCCGAGCCCGGCTTCGTCCGCGACCTCGGTCCCCAAGGCCAGGCCCAGCTGGTCGTGAGCGTGCCGCCCGAGCACCTCGCGGCCACCCCTCAAGCCCTCCTCGGCGTGCTGGGGACGCCGG